>JAAYWY010000167.1 GCA_012516165.1 Bacillota bacterium | reverse complement strand
TATGCTTCAATATTTCTTGGCCAGTATAGTTGCTAACTACAAGAAAAACAACACCTGCCAAATATCCCGCAGCCGCACTACGGGGCAAACCCCAAGTGGAAAAAGGCGGGAACCCGGGATAACTTACCCCCACGCGAGCCAGTATTGTCCGGGCTAACAAGAAGTTAAACAGGGCCAAAACCACGCTGCCTGCCGCCAATGCCATGGGCAACATATAGCGCATCATGGCCAGGCTTTGGGTGAGCATAGTTTCCATCTGTTTTAATGTGTCACCGGCTATTCCCAGCCGCCGGTACAAATTCATGGTACTTTGCATTGACTCCTGGTATAAACTAAGATAACTTTCTAGCGGATTAATTCCCATAACCAAAAGAGACAAAGCAAACAATAAAATCATGGACACCAAAAGAGCAATAGCCCCAATCCCCACCACCTTAAGCGGTGCAGCGCGGCGTCGCATGGCTGTTCCCAGCACCAGCCCCAAGACTCCTAACCCCAAAAACATACTGACGGCCGTGAGGGGACCGGCCAAAATAGCCACAATTATACCAGCCACTACTGTAGCCATTATGGACAATCGCAGGTCGTGGCGCACCCCGAGTAAAATAATAGGAACCGGCCAAAAAAAGCCCGTGAACAACCCTAACACAGGGAGATATATCGTGGCCAAACAAAAGACCACTGTCAGGGCCGATAAAAATGCCGCTTCTACTAATGAACGCGTCGATCTCTCTGGGGCCACATGCTTCACCTCTTATTTGTTCTTAAGTACGCATCCAGCGCCGACAAATCGCCGTACCATTTTTCTAATTCGTGTTCGTCAGCTACACCGTGACCAACCATGCTCAAAAGCTTACTATCTAAGGTGGCAAAACTAATACCTAGTCGCCGCCCAAGAAGATAAACAATGAGGATCACCTGAGCCAAGGCCTCGCTAAGGACCTCTTCTGATCCCCGAAGGGCAGCCCTAAAGACGAGGGTTACGGCGCCTAATAGCTCGGTTTTCAGCCAGTCAATCGCCCGAAGGTTTTTCGTAATATCAAGCTCTGTCTCCCGCATCCTCATAAGTACCGCCCCCTCATAGAGTCAACCTTTAGTGTATTCTTTTTACCTAAGCGGAAATCCTGCTACTTACTAACCGTAAATATAAGGCACATTCTACCCGTTTTCGCTCCAACTCACAGCCCAGCTCGTATGGCTGGTGGATATTACCGGAAAAAAGTTCAGCATTAGCATGGCAGCCGCCGCCGCAAAAGTAACGGGCAAAACAAGAGCGGCAGCTTTCCTGGGTAAGAAGAGTAGCCTGACGAAACTCTGCCACTAAATCAGGGCGGGTGATGCCTGCGGTGACCGTTCCTTGTTTGTATGGTTCTCGGCCTACAAACTGGTGACAAGGGTAGATATCCCCGCCCGGTGCCACAGCAAAATACTCATGACCGGCACCACAGCCGGTGAAACGCTTGGCCAAGCAGGGCCCATGTTCTAAGTCAATTTCAAAGTGGAAGAACCTAAAGGGCCGACCGGCTGCGGCCTCTGCTTGATAAAGCTCGGTCAGACGTTCGTATTCGGAGAACACTTCTGGTAGGTCATCAGCTGTCAGCGCGTATGGTGCTGACGGAAGAGCCACCACCGGCTCCAAAGAAAACCGCCGGATTCCTAAGTCCAGCAAATGGGCAGCATCAGCAGCAAAATCTTTATTATAGCGGGTAAAGGTCCCCCGTACCCACCAATCGCCTTCCGGATCAGCATTTACCGCCTCCAGGATGTGGGGTACCACCTGATCATAGGAACCGTGATCTTTAGGAAAAGGCCGCATATGGTCCTGGATCTTACGGCGCCCGTCCAAACTTAAAACTAGCGAAATACCCAGATCAGTCAACTCCTGGCGCACTGCATCGGTAAGAAGTACACCGTTAGTGGTGAGGGTAAACTTAAAGGTTTTCTTTCGTTTAGCCCCTTCGCGGCGGGCATACTCCACTGTCTCTCTTACCACTGGCAGGTTAAGAAGGGGCTCACCGCCAAAAAAGTCTATTTCGCAAAGCGGCCGCTCGCCAGACTGCGCAAGGAGCATATCCACCGCCGCCCGGGCCACATCGGCCGTCATCAGTTCTCGCGGCCCGCCAAATTCGCCGCTATCGCCAAAACAGTAGCGGCAGCGCAAATTGCAATCGTGGGCCACATGCAAGCATAGTGCCTTGACCACAGGTTCACCCGACGGGACCCAGCTTGTCACCGCTGGAGGGCTAAAGAGGGTACCTTCGGCCCGTGCCTTCTCCACTTCCAACAGCGCTTCTGCCACCTGGTCCTGTCCATATTGAGGCGCCAAAACAGCCATAATCTCAGGCTGGGACATCTTGGGATAAAGGCGAAGCAGGTCGGCGGTGAGCTCATCAATTTGGTGCAAGCTACCACTTTCCACATCCAAGGCGATAAAAGTGTCCCGACACTTAAAAGTATGTACTTGTCCAGTAATATTCATCATTATTTTACCCCCAGCAAAAATTAGCCCGCTGGCGAACGTTTCCCGCCGCGGGCTAAAATTACACCTAACGCCGCCGCGTATTCTCGCAGCTCTGGTTACCCACTGTAAGCGAAGTCTTACAGGCTGACTGGCAGGAGTTGTGACACTGGCCGCAGCCGCCCTCCTTAAGACTTTTTTGCAGCTGGCCTTTATACACCGTCTTTATGTGCTTACCTTGCATATGGTTCTCCTCCTTTAGCATGCTGCCTTCATTATATCATATGGTACCCATTGTGCGAACAAAACCAGAGAGACGAAAAAGGCGCCCGGTGGCGCCTTATGCTTTATTCCATACTAAAGGGCAACAAAGCCATAATACGGGCCCTTTTAATGGCTACCGTTAGCTGGCGCTGATGCCGGGCACAATTGCCGGTAATGCGTCGGGGCAAAATCTTAGCTCGTTCAGTAATATATCGTCTCAGCCGTGCTGTGTCTTTATAATCAATCTCCTCGACTTTGTCGACGCAAAAGCTGCAGACGCGCTTTTTACCCCGTCGCCGATCATGGCGTGCCATAGTCTTCCCTCCTTATAGATTAGTCAATTGCTAGAAGGGAACGTCGTCCGGATTAAATGCCACTTCTGTACCGAGATCATCGCCGCCGGAACTGGGCGCATCGCTTCGGTCTTTGGGCCAATCCAAAAACCGTACATTGTCGGCCACCACCTCGGCTACTCGGCGCTTTTGTCCGTCCTGGGTTTCGTAAGAACGGATCTGAAGCCGCCCTTCTACCGCCACCAACCGACCTTTGCCTAGGTTGTTAGTACAAATCTCAGCCAGTTTGCGCCAAACTACAATGTCAATGAAGTCTGTCTCGCGCTCGCCCATCTGGTTGGTAAACGGACGATCTACCGCCAAGCTAAAGCGGGCCACAGGAATACCAGAAGCAGTATAACGAAGTTCCGGATCACGGGTAAGTCGGCCAATAAGAATTACTCTATTTAACATCTTCCGCCGCCTCCTTCCCCTTAGCTTGGGTGGCACTTTGTTCCTCATGCCGTACAATTATATGGCGAAGGACATCCTCATTAATCCTAAGCACCCGGTCTAGTTCTTTAACAGCTGCCGCCGGAGCTTCAAAATAGGTCACTACATAGTATCCTTCCCGCCATTTTTTAATTTCGTACGCCAGACGTCGCTTGCCCCACACATCCATTTTATCTACCTGACCACCGTTTTCCACAATCACATCGGAAAACCGTTGGTTTAAAGCAGCATAGGCTTCGTCTTCTAAATTAGGGACAAGAATATACATTACTTCATAACTGGCCACGTTTTCACCTCCTCCCTTCGGACTACAGGGCTAAAACCCTGCGGCCCTGCTAACCCAGCAGGGCAGGGAGCAGTGCCAAAGCACTACCACGACTTGGATTATATCATAGGTGCCACTTATGGTCAAAATGAATCTTTCGGCTGATCTTCAGTTTTTTGTGCCGGGCGCACTATCGCCTTAGCCGCCCGCTCAAACTTAGAACGCGGCATCATCACCCGGCGGCCACAACCGGTGCATTTGATCTTGAAATCGGCTCCGATGCGGATAATCTCCCATTCATCGCTGCCGCAAGGATGGGTTTTTTTCATGCGGACAATATCGCCCAACTGAAAATCCATGGTTTGGCCCCCTTCACTTTTCATCTTCTTTTTGCAGCGTCACCACCTGTATCTGCCGCGGATACGGCGGCGAAATACCTGCCGCGTCTAGAGCTAGCTTAAGACGCCGCCTAAGTTCCCGTTCTACCCTCCATTCTGCCAGGGGCTTGGTTTTAGCTATTAGCTGAAAGGTCACTTGGGCATTGCTAAGATCAGTGACACCAAGTACCGATGGCCCCTCTACAATTTCCGCCAGGTCCTGTTTGGCTTCCAATGCTACTTGCTGTAATATTTTCTCCGCGGTCATAAGATCGGCCTCATAAGGTACTGTCACTTGCACTAAGGCCCGCCGTGGCCCCCGACTCTTTTTGGTAACGCAGCTTATTTCCCCGTTAGGAATGGTATGTAAATCACCGGCAAAATCCCGCAACCTAGTTGTTCTAAGGCCCATGTCTTCCACAAAGCCCTCCACATTAGCCACAGCCACGTAATCACCGACACCATATTGGTCTTCTAACAAAATGAAAAACCCGGTAATGACATCGCGGACCAAATTTTGAGCCCCAAACCCCACTGCCAAGCCCACTAAACCGGCACTGGCAATAAGCGATGTTACCGGCACCCCAGCAGCATCAAGCACCACCAGCGCTCCGATAAAAACCACCGTGTAACGCAGCCCGCTTATCATGAGCGACTCTATGGTCTGCAAGCGGCGATTATCTACCGGGGGCTTTAGGCCTGGAGGCTGGCGCAACACCCGCGCAATGAAAGATCGCCCTAGGCGAAGTACCAGTGCCCCGCCCACCAGTACCACCGCCAGGGTAAACAAAAATCTTCCTAGACCCATAATTATCGCCTGCCATTTCTGGGGCGTAAACTCAGCCGCGAAACGCTCATACAGCCCGATCAGCACCACCACCTCCTAAGCTATGGTGATCACCTTGTCGGCTGCCATAAGCTTCTCAATAATGCTAAACATATTAGAAACAGCCCCCACTTCCAGCTTGTCCTTTAGCTGCAGGTAATCTAGACAGGTACCACAAGATAAGATTTCTACCCCTTGATGAGCCAAAGTCTTTAAGCTAGGCAGCACGTCGGAACCGGTGCAAGGCAAATTCACCCCGCCGTTCATAAAGATAATAGTACGCGGTATGGGTGAGCACTCCGTCAGGGCATAAAAGAACGATTTCGTGAGCGCCTCTCCCAGCTCATCGGCCGGATGGCCTATTTTATCGGATAAAACCAATACCACCACATTATTGCCAGAGCGTTCGGGTGATACGGCGACCTTTGAACTTGTTTCCGGCTCCGCCAACGCCACCCCGCCTTCTTTGATAATACTTAAGATAAAGTCGTCCCCTTCGGCAGCCACGTCCCCCGGGAGGTTAAGACTCTGGGCCAATTTGACAATGTTATCGCGCGCCACGGGGTTATCCACGATCGCCACCACCTTGCCAGCGGGGAGAGACTCAATGGCCTTTTTGGTTTTAATCACCGGCAGTGGACAAGCTAAACCCCGTACATCCACCCGCGTTTCAGTCTCCATATTGTTTTACCCCTTTCTTGTTCTCTTTTTAATTCTGTCCAATAAAATATCCGTTCTATAAAGAAGCTGCTTACAGGACCTCTAGCAGCGGTTCACCTACATTGGCCGCTACTACTTCGCCAATAGCGCTGGCCGTTATGCCACGCTGTTGCAGTGTTGCCATTAAGGCAGTGCTTTTCGCCGCCGGCACTGATAGCAAGAGACCGCCGCTAGTTTGCGGATCAAATAAAAGATCCGATTGATAGGCCGGTATACTAGACGGTAAAACAATTTTCCCGACTAAGTTATCCCGGTTGCGGTAAGTACCAGCTGGCACTAGCCCTTGGCGGGCCAGATCGATAGCTCCTGGAAACAGTGGTACAGCATCCAGATAAATCTCCAGGCGAGCCGCGCTACCAGATGCTACTTCATAGGCATGGCCTAAAAGGCCAAAACCTGTTATGTCGGTACACGCGGAGATTCCCACTTCGCGGGCAGCAGACGCTGCCGCGGCGTTAAGCTGCGCCATGTAATCGCACACCAAGGCAAACTCTTCGCCGGGAGCCAGGTCCACCTTATTGGCTGTAAGAAACACTCCCGTTCCAATGGGTTTTGTCAGTATTAGCACATCGCCCACTTGAGCTGCCGCATTAGCCCAAACTTCATCTGGCTTAGCTGTACCCGTCACCGCCAAGCCGTACTTGGGCTCGTTATCATCGATACTATGGCCGCCTGCTAAAAGCGCCCCTGCCTCTTTAACCTTATCAGCACCACCTTGAAGAATCTGGCGCAAAATCCCGGTGTCTAAACAAGAGGGAAAGCAGACAATATTTAATGCCAATAGCGGCTTACCACCCATGGCGTATATATCGCTTAAGGCATTAGCCGCTGCAATCTGGCCGAATAAAAAGGGATCATCCACCACCGGGGTAAAAAAATCCACCGTCTGAATTATGGCCACATCAGGACCCACCAGGTAGACAGCAGCATCGTCACTGGTACCAAGGCCCACTAATAATTTAGGATCGGATAGCACCGGTAAATCTCGCAGTACCTGCGAGAGGGTCTCTGGACCCAGCTTAGCCCCTCAGCCCGATGCCGCCGTGAGTGCAGTTAGCCGAACATTGTCCGCCACAGCCATCACCTCCTGTTATGCTAAGTCTGAAACTTGACTTAAGATGGGTATGCGAAAATTAGCAAGAAAAGTCTGAAACTCTTCTAAAGCCCGGTTGGGCAATGTTTGACGATGGATAATAATAAAAAGGTCCCGTTTAAAATCCAAGCCTTCGACTTTAATTTCGCGCACTTGTCCCAAAGCCAACGCTTTGTCGGCTGCCCAACGCGAAACCACCGAAATCCCCAACCCAGCTTCCACTGCTGTCAAGATAGCTTCCGTACTCCCCAGTTCCATCACCACATGAAGGGAACTTATATCGAGGCCTTGTTCCTTGAGGCGATCCAGCAGTACCTGGCGTGTTCCCGACCCTTTTTCGCGCAAGATAAAATTCTCTTCGATAAGATCATGGACTGTCACCGGCGTACCCGAAGGCCAGCGGTGGCGTTGGGGAACAATAAGAATAAGCTCATCTTCCAACACTTTTTGGGTTAGAAGCTGCGGCTGTTTACACTCAGCACCCACTACCCCCAGATCTAAGCGCTGCTCTAAAACCTTTTTTCTAATTTGATCCGAATCACCAATTTCTAAGCTAATTTGAACTTCTGGATACTTGTCTTTAAAAGCACCAATTAAATGCGGCAAAATATACTCTCCGGGAATAGTGCTGGCCCCCACTAATAAACGGCCCCGGACTCTTCTGGTCAGTTCACTGATCTGATACTCCGCACGGGCCAGTCCAGCTAAGGTTTCGCGGGCAAATTCCTGAACTATTCTTCCTTCCTCTGTTAGCTCAGCCTTTTTTCCGGAACGATCCACTAGTCGGGCACCGAAATGTTCCTCCAGCGAATTGATCTGAAAACTCACTGCCGGTTGCGTAAGAAATAGCTTATCTGCTGCCAAAGAAAAACTCTTACACTCAGCCAGGGCTATCAATGTGCGCAACTGATTAATATTCACCGGCCAGCACCTCTTAATATAAATTTTTAGTAGCTGCTATAAGTTATTTTTCGACATTTAGCCGAAAATCCCTGCTGGTGGCACTTAAACAAAATAAAGAAAGGCCCGTAGTGACCTACGCTACAGCTGCTTAAGATCCCGACACTGCCTCTTCTGCGGCAGCGCACAACCTTAAGCAACCTTTGCTCGACCCACTAGAGCACCTTAGAAAGCCCCAACCCTTAATGATCTTGGGCTTCCAGCTTAATTCTTAAAGCCTGCGGCACCCTAGAAGATCTTAGCTCGACCAGACGATGTCTTATCTTCCCTATCCAGGAAAAATAGCTAGACACCGGCCAGTCTTCCCGCCGGCCGACACCGAGCCTTTACCCGCTGCCGACCTTTGGCCGACCATAACAGAGGTTGCCCCCTGTTACAGTCTGGGCTCAGCCACTACAGACCCTTCGTCTTTATTTTTCCTCGTTAGCACCAAAACATGCAACTGTCCAAGAAAAAAGGTAAAAAAAATTGGGCCGTTCGGCCCGTATCAAAAGTATATGAAGAAGGGGGGTATAGGATAGCTTGGTATTAGTATAGCAACGGTTTGTTAAGATAATATTTCAGTATCTTTACAAGGACATTAATATAGCGTATAGGAACATATTATGCTTTGGTTGTCCGTTTTTTCCTCGCGCAAACGATATCGAGACTGATGGTAAGTTTAAGAAACCGACACTAAGCCTTATTTTCCCGCTACCCAGCGCACAGCATTTACCCAAAACTTCTTATACCCTTCCCAACCAAGAAACTCAGGTGGTCCCCAGTGAGGCGCACAGTCGCTGGCAAAGGCTAAGCTACGACCTTGGCCATAAGTACCCGCCACTACCAAGGGGTCGCTAGCCACCGTAACAATCACTTGCGCACCATCTTTGGGCAGTAGCCGATTATAACCCAAAAAATGGGGCCACTTAGTGGGTACTCCTGCCAGCACCGGATGATCTGCTAGCTGCACCTTTGCCACTACACCTTCAGGGCACTCCACCCGATCGTCCTCTGCCAGACAGTTTACGGGCAAAGCCTCGGCCACTGGTGTACCTTTGTACCGTGCCTTGCCATCGATACCGGAGAAAGACATATAGCCGCCCACCATCACCAACCCGCCGCCTTCTTCTACATAACGGCGCATAACTTCCAAGCGGTTGGGACGAACCTCGGACTTTTCAAACGTAGCCAAGGGCAGTAGAAACGTATTGGCCCCCACATCGCTTAAGACAATAGCATCATACGGCTTTAACTCCTCCACCGTGTAGGGAAAGTGGTCCATGGCCACATGACTGGGCATGTAATTAACGTCCATACCTTTGTCTTTTAACGCCTCTAGCAGCCACTTACCGCCTTCCTCGTATTTGGAGGTGGTAAAAGTGTCGAACCCTTTAACATGAATGGAGTGAATAAACCAAGACTCCCCCACCACAAGAACCTTCATCAATCACTCGCCTCCTTAAAGTTGCTGAATCGCACTTTAGTCGTACCCACACCAAGTCGTAATAAAGCGGACCATTGCACGAATAAACTGAAGATAATCGGCCAGAAGTATCGACTCCCCGATGCTGTGTGCCTGCCCTGGTTCTCCTGGCCCCACGATAACGCACGGTATCTGGGCCAGATTGGTGAAGTAACGGGCATCACACCCTGCTGGCATACCGGCTAAAGTAGCCACCTCTTTTTCCGCCTGCACTGCGGCCAAAGCAGTCTGTACCAATGGTTCCTCGGAAGAAATCTCAAAGGGGCTGCCTTCTTGATACTTGATAATCTCTGGTGGATTTTCCCGCAACCAAGGATCGCCTTGACAGCAATCATTTATGGCCCTCCGTACATCAGCCTCTGTTTTTTGGGCCGCATCCGGTCCGGGTAGATAATGCAGACAGAGCTTAAACTCGCACCAAGAAGGCACCGTGGAACCGGCCTCGCCGCCGTAAATTTCACCGATATTAATACTTGGGCCAGGGAGCAGAGGATGGCGCTCGGTTAAAATCCAACGGTGTTCCAATTGTTCTAGAGCAGTAATGAGTTTTATCGCTTTTTCAATGGCACTTACCCCGTCCCATTTGCGGCTCGAATGGAGCGATTTACCCTTAACCTTAATATGGTAGAAAATAAAGCCCATATGGGCTGTATAAACAGCTAAATCGGTTGGTTCGGCAATTACAGCCCCATCTGCTCGATACCCAGCGGCAATAGCTGCCAAAGTTCCATTGCCGCCTCCTTCCTCGTCTACCACACTCTGAAAAATTACATCACCTTTAAGGGTAATTCCTGCTTTTTTTATTGCTTCCATAGCCATTAAGAGACCAGCCAGGCCAGCTTTCATATCAGAGGCCCCTACGCCATACAGTCTACCATCCACTACTTTTCCACCCCAAGGCGGGTACGGCCAGGCGGTTATGTCTCCTGCTGGCATGGTGTCCACGTGGCCGTTTAGGATCAACGAACGGCCGCCACCGCTGCCGTTAAAAGTAGCAACCACATTAGGACGGCCATTGTAGTTGTGGCCTTCATTACCTTGGCCAAAGGGGCGTAGTTTATCCTCTTCGGGCTCAAATACATCCGGTTCAATCCCCAAAGCCTTAAGCCGAGAGCAGATCAGCTTCTGCCCTGCTCCCTCATGACCACCTTTGATCCCATGACCTAAAACTTGGGTATCTGTCTTAACCAAGTCCACTAAGAAACGGATGGCCTCGTCTTCTTGAATTCTAAGAACATCGGACATCTGTTCCCATATATCCTGCATTTCGGGGCCTCCAATCAAGAATATTGCTTTAACGCATCAATCACTATGTCCCAGAAACGCTCCCAATCTAGTTCTATAGCCACCTGAGCGTTGGGTTCCTGTCCAGTAACTCCGTACAGATCGCACACTGTACGGCCATAGCACAGCTCGCTTTGGGTATCAATATCCACATAAGCCGGTTTAGTGGTGAAGACATCGGGATCGATTAACTTGGCCACGGTACAAGGGTCATGGACGGGCGGATCGGGCATTTTAAATACGTCACGGTAGGTGGACCTAAAAAACGTCAACAATTCTGCTGCTATATCACCAACAGTGGTATTAAGTGCCCTAATTCTAGCTAGCACCTCCGGTGTAGCGGTGGCTTGATGAGTAAGATCTAGGCCTACCATAGTAAGAGGCACCCCAGCATGAAAAACCACCCGTGCTGCCTCTGGGTCGGCATAAATATTGAATTCAGCCGCTGGCGTAGTGTTGCCTAGCCCATACGCCCCACCCATGAGAATAACCTCTTGCACTTTAGGAATAATTTCTGGGCATCTAATAAAAGCACCGGCTATATTAGTCAGCGGCCCTGTAGGCACTAAAGTCACATCGCCCTGGGAGTTCTTAAGGGTGCGGATGATGAAATCTACAGCATGCTCTTCTTCCACTCTAGCGGTAACAGCACCCCAGGCGGGACCATCCAATCCCGATTCCCCATGAATGTCTGGCGCTGTTACTTGATCTCTTACCAAGGGACGACTAAAACCTGCATAAATGGGGGTCTTGATTTTTGCCACTGTGGCCACGCGCCGAGCATTTAAAGTGGTCTTTTCTAACGTCTGATTACCCGCTACCGTGGTAATACCAAGAAGCTCCAGCTTAGGATTAGCAGCAGCCACTAATATAGCTATGGCATCATCGTGTCCAGGGTCTACGTCTAAAATAATCTTGCGCGCCATTTTGTGCTAAACCTCCTCTAAAGCTCCGCTTTCTATCTTAAGACGACGCGGTGTAACTGCGATTCGCTGAACCACTATCAAAATGGCTACTGTTACCAGGTAAGGAATCATGAGCATGAATTGGGAAGGATAGCCGAGGATCTGAAGTCGCATCGAGAGCGCTTCTGCTAGGCCGAAAATGAGGGCTGCTATCATGGTTCCCACAGGAGTACCACGGCCGAAGTAAATTGCTGCCAAAGCAATAAATCCTCGTCCCGCCACCATATTCTCCACGAACATGCGCAGTTGAGCCAAAGACAAATAGGCACCGGCCAAACCAGAAAACAGTCCACTTATGAGCACAGCCAAAAAGCGAATCTGATTAGGGTCCACCCCTACAGCCCGGACAGCCTCATCGTTCTCCCCCACTGCCCGAATGCGTAAGCCTATTGGCGTACGGTAAAGGAAGAAATACACTACTGCCACGAGTAAAAAAGCCACATATACCAATACGGAATGGCCGCTTACAAGTTCCCCTAATATGGGGATCTTATTTATCACTGGAATATTAACCACGGGCACGCCC
>JAAYWY010000166.1 GCA_012516165.1 Bacillota bacterium | reverse complement strand
TGTGGCTACAGCGGACCGTGACCTAAAGGCAACGTTACCTAAAGAGAGTGTCGATTTGGTTCAGGCTGTTGTCCAAGAATTACCGGCTTCGTTAACAGCCCCAGTTGATAAAGGGCAGATTTTAGGGAAAGTGGTATTTACTGTAAATGGTGAGAAAATAGGAGAGGTGCCGCTGGTGGCAGCCGAGGATGTTCCTCGTCCGCCTAAACGGTGGTGGTTTTGGCTTGGACTGTTGCTGCTGCTGTGGCTGATAGGAGCGCTGACTGTCTGGGATGTACGCCGCCGCCGACGGAGGATGCGGCTAAAAAGAGTAGCGTTGCGTTACCGAGGGCCTAAATAATAGGAGGCCGCCTCCTTTACACAGGGGCGGCTTGTTCTTGCACGGTTAATTGTTGGCGGGCCCAGGGAGAGAGTTTAGCCAGTAGTCGGCTGCGGGCAGCCATGCCCACTGCAGCTCGGCTTTGACGCCCTTTATCCCTAATTGTTTGAACCCAATTTAGCTTTTGGTTTTTGTAATAAAGGTCTATATCGACAATACGTTGGCCAGCAGCATTATATTCTAAACCTAGCAGCAGTTCCTTAATTTCCAGAGGATGCCGGTGGGTAAATAGGCGTATTTGATAAGCAGTTACAGATAAAAGAGCAAAACCGTGGTCACGGGTCCAACCTTCACCTAGGATTAGACCGGCTTCCAGCTCTTCCAATACCAATATAAGGCGATCCAGGTGAAGTTTATAGTTACCATAAGCATCGTAAATATTAATGCGAAGTTCATACCATTGACTTTCATTTTCTTTTAAGGCTTCGGTGAAGTAGCGGACTGCTCCTTGGCGCAGTTCTTGGAACAAATTGCTAGCTGGGCGGTGAATTAACAGCTGTTCCGGCTCCAGTTGATCTTGGTTTATGGTGGTACTAATAGGATAAGTGGTGAAGCCAAGTAAGCTATCGCCGCTTTTGCCAGCGGCTACACCGGTGATTAGGTCTGTCTTTTGTCCATGGTATTCTTCGGCTAAGCGATCGATTAGTGGGCTTTCGGGCGCAGGCAGGCGCATAATTAAGAATCCGGGCCCTAATTCTACGCTATTTAAAGCCGAAACAGCATTGGTGTTGATTAAACAGGCAAGAACCATGGATGCGGGATGGGGAACCATAAAAACAATATTCGCTAAAGATACAACGCTATCGTATTCGCCAGCACTGCCTAAGGTTGAAGCTAGATTACGTCCCCGGACAGCACCTAGCTCGACTAAAGCAGATTCTACTTGACTGGGGCTGTGACTATCAAGGCGAATGTATTGAGGACCCAACCGTAAAAACAGCATTGTTGCCACCTCCGCTACAATTTTCGTGGGCGTGGCTTAATGCCCCGAGCCACGTCTGTTCCTCGTGGGTAAGGTATAAAGTAAATTCGGCCATCGGGCAGGAGAATATTAATATTTTTAAGCCCTGATAATGGCTGTCCTGCCGTGGCCGGTGGTTCGTCAAGAGAATGACCATATAGAGCAAAGTCTGCTTTTGGGGGTAAGTTCTGTGGCTCATGAGCTAAGCCCAGCTTGAATGCACCAAATTGAACTAAGCTGTATTCGGGTATTACCCGACAGCGGCGGCAAATACGGCTGATGAGATCTGGATCGTCGTGATTACCGGGGACTAGATAAATAATGTCCACAGGCAGGTTCTCTAACCGACCAATAAATTGCTGGAGTTGTTCTTGGTATAAATTATAGAGGTAAGCATGGTTCTGCAGCTTTAAGTGGTCCACCATGTCACCGGTATGGATCAGAACATGGGGTTTGATTTTCTCCAGCAAACGAAATAAAGTGGGATAAAACACGGATGGGGTATCGCTTATATGGACCAAGCAGGGATCTGAGGAAGAAAGCACTTCTGGTGGAATAGCCGAGGCAACAAAACTATCTATTAACTGTTGTTTCAATTGGCTCATATAACCGGCTAATTGCTGACCAAAGGAACTGGGTTCTAATGCAAAATAGGACAACTGAATCACCCCATCTCAATCTGTGCCAATTATAACACATTTGCGACTTGAGAGGGAAGTCTTTGGCTTGCCGAGAAAGGAGGTGGCCATTATAATAAAAGAAACTGTCTCCAGCAAATGTTTAAGGCCGAGGGGGAGAGAGATGATGGATAAACAACAAACGGTATACAATACAACTGTGCCTGAGTCGCGCTGGCGCCTTTACTGGGCTCTTTTTAGACCTCGGCAATGGACCAAAAATGGATTCGTTTTAGCCGGTGTAGTGTTTTCTGGCTTGTTTACGAACCTACAGTCGATGTTGACGGCAATAACTGCCTTTTTTATTTTTTGCTTAGTTTCTAGTGCTGGCTATATTTATAATGATATTCTAGACAAAGAGGAGGATGCGCTTCATCCCATTAAGTGTCACCGTCCGCTTGCTGCTGGTCAGGTCAGCGTAGGCGAAGCCCAAAAGCTGGTGGTGATTCTGGCAGTAGCAGCTATTGGCGCTGGATTTTCCCTGGATCTTTCTTTTGGCTTTATCGTACTTCTTTACTTTTTATTGACGGTGGCTTATTCGCTGTGGCTCAAGAAGTTGGTGTTAATAGACCTCTTGGCGCTGGCGGCGGGCTTTGTGCTCAGGGCGGCTGGTGGTGCGGTGGCTGTGGGTGTGATGATTTCGCCCTGGCTTCTTATTTGCACCCCCTTACTGTCGCTTTTTTTAGGATTAGGAAAACGCCGCCACGAATTGCTCTTTTTAGAGGATGGGGCATCAGCCCACCGGATAACTTTGGACGATTATAGCCCGGAGCTGTTGAACCAGTTATTGTCATCGGTTACAGCTGCCACTTTGGTGTCTTATTCTATTTATACTTTTACCAGCGGACATGGGTTAGTCATGATGCTTACGATTCCCTTTGTTTTATTTGGTTTATTTCGCTATTTGTATCTTATTTATTGCCGCGATCTGGGCGGCAGCCCTGAGGAAGTTCTTCTGACGGATCGGCAGCTTTTGGGGACAGTGATTTTGTGGGGAGTAGCGGTGCTGCTGATTTTAGGCACCAAGCAGAGGTTCTAAACCCCATATCCCCGCGCTTCGCACCGACCCCTTAGAGCTCTGATCGAGCTCGGCTCACTCGGGCCGCCTCTGAACTCGCCCCTTTGGGGCTCAAACATGCATCGGCGGTTTTCCCTCTTTCGCCTCGCTCTTTGAATGAGGTCGAAGCTTCGCTTGGGGATGATCTGCAACCTTGGGGTGGTAGGGGGATGATCTGCAGCCTTGGGGTGTCGTGGTAGGGGATGATCCCAGTGGCCGTGGGTTGGTGCAATACGAGCCCTGCGCTTGCTTGGCTGTCAGATATCCCCGCGCTTCGCACCGACCCCTTAGAGCTCTGATCGAGCTCGGCTCACTCGGGCCGCCTCTGAACTCGCCCCTTTGG
>JAAYWY010000165.1 GCA_012516165.1 Bacillota bacterium | reverse complement strand
TTGCTAGAGGACTATGCCGGACCAAAGAGTGAACTTAGCGCTATTAACCAATACGTATACCACCATGTGGTGCTAGCACCGGATTTTGAAGAAATAGCAAATCTTTTAGAGTGTATAGCTTTAGTAGAAATGCACCACCTGGAAATCCTGGCAGAAACCATACTAAAGTTAGGTGTAGATCCCCGCTACAGAACTATTGAAGGAAATAGCCGAGAGCAATACTGGAACGCTTCGTTTGTTTATTATGGCACCTCGTTGTGTGATAGGCTCACATCTGATTTAGCCGGTGAATGGGCAGCAGTAGCCAATTATCGTAAACACCAGCAAGTAATAAACGATCCTTATGTACAAAACATTTTAGAAAGAATTATATTAGACGAATTGCATCATATCGTGCTTTTTAACCAAATGATCGACAAATACTGTCGCCCAGAATAGGGATCGGGTGTAAACTTAGTATAATAATAAAGTCTATAATAAATAAAAGAAAGCCCTGGGTAAAGTAGCAGGAACACTCAATCAGGAGGAAGATCGAATGAAAGTACTAGTAGATGCCGATGCCTGTCCAGTAATAGCTATTGTGGAAAAAGTAGCCAAGGAATTCCAAGTAAAAGTGGTGCTGGTAACAGACGTCAACCACCTGTTAGAATCCGATTATGCCGAAATTATCACCGTCGGCCAAGGCAGCGATGCTGTGGACTACGCCTTAATTAATCGAACATGTCCCGGAGACATTGTGGTAACCCAAGACTATGGTGTCGCTACCCTGGCCTTGGCCAAGGGCGCAGCCGCCATTGACCAAAATGGTCGTATTTATTCCGACAAAAACATCGACCGGTTATTGTTTGAGCGGCACTTAGCCCAAAAACAACGTCGTGCTGGCGGGCGTCTAGCCCATGTCCCAGCACGACGAAAAGAAGACAACGAAACCTTTGAACAAAAGTTTCGGGCGCTGCTGCAAAAACATGCATAGCAGCCGAGAGCAGTCCGTAAAATCACTTCAAGAAGCGATAGCTGGTGGTTATTAGAAGGGGAATCACTACCGGTATCAGGCAGGTGGCAGCGGCAACTACGCCTGAATCGTTACAAAGAAGGGCGACCACTGCGCTGATTATACCAGCCACGAATCCGTTATAAAGAAAAGGATAGCAATCTGAGATCTCGGCCATTGCCAGATGCCTAAAGACTCCCACCAAAACTATGCCCATGGCCAACAGGATCTGCGTCCAAAAGCTGCGTTTGATTAAGCGGTAATTCATTAACAGTTTCCTTTTGGCAACTTGAATTAATGCTAAAATACCCTCCTGTTGTACCATCTGGCTCAGCTGTCCTATATGGGACTGCTCCTCTGGACGGCGTGCACCGTTGGCTACAAACAAAATCAAAAGGAATACAACAATCCCCGTGCCAAGAAGCAACAAATCTTTTTTTGTTATTTTGCCTTTATACATCAGCACCAGAGCAGTACCAAAACCCAAAAATGCTGTTATGGCCCCACCCACATTGGTACCTAAACTAGGGCTAGCCAAGATAAAAAACACCAGGGCAAATATGATTAGGTTACAAAGCTTCGCCCACCTTCGGTGGTAGCGGGCTTTTTCTATTAGACTAGCCGTACCAATAAGTGTTGAGCCTACTAGATAGCCCATGTATTCATTGCCAATACCGTAAAACCTGGCTCCTACAATAGGATCATAGCCCAGGATAGATACCTTCATTAGGGGATTGCCCAAAAGCGTATCGCCAACAATTAGGGCCGCTGAAAACAACATGAAAATGGAAAAAAATCCAATGATATCCTGGAATAAAAACATAGTAATTAGCACAGCAATAGCAGTTAAAAGGAGGACAAGAAAAGTAAACATGGCCATGTTCCAAGGATTAAATAAAGGCAGCAATAAAAATACTGTGGGCAGGAGCATAATAGCTAGCAAAAACGGTTTAAAATAAACAAGGTTCCGAGGACAACAACACATACATATAACATAGAGCCACAAAACAGCCATAACAAATAATATAAAGGTGCGGATTATATCAGACCGGTGTTTATAATTAAAGACCGCAATGCGGTTAATATTCTCGATAAAATCGAGCGGTTTCTCATGGCTTTTGTACATCAGACGATGACCAATCATGGAAAAGTCTTTTTCTAGGTCAAAGAAACTAACAATCTCGGCTGCCACATCTGTGTTGGTGACAATACCGTCCCTTTTAGTGGTTGAAGAAGTGAGTATGCCGCTAGGGACAAAGTCACCATAGGCTATTATAGGGGTAAGTTTTTTTCCAGCAGCAATATCTTCTCGGGCCGGGAAGGGCGTTACAACTAAAAGTAGCGAGTCTTGATCCAAAGACTCCAACACCTGCCCCAGAAATAAATCGATGTTGTTAAATATAGTGGCCTTTGCCTTCGCTAGTTCTTCTTTCGATATATGATCATATCTGTTTAGGCGGTGGGTATCTCCCGATTGTATAACAATAAAATCCGCTTGCAAAGAAAACTTCTGGTAAGCTGTATACAGTGCATCGTAATCGGTGCTGTATCCTAAAGGATGCTCTTCGTCCTTTTTGAGCAGGCTGCTGTCCACTTGGCCATAATTAGTTACCCCTTGCTGATTCATGGTAATTAAAGCCGATCGCGCTTCTGCCACCTCAGCTTCCGGCACTATGCTCTCGCTGCCGATTACTGCTGTTTTAAAACCTTTGTCATTAAGAAGTGTCCCCAAAAGTCCCACCTTGATAGGGCGATTAAGCTGCCCATTAGCCTGTACTAGATTACTAAGATCCTGGTTGACAATACTTCCGTCTTGTTTTTTGACATAAATGCCTTCAGCAGAACAAACAGCATAATTGCCCGACCCTATAGTGGCATAAGAATTACTATCTTTGTACGATCCGCCGGAATTTGTATTCATAAGCCCCAAAGCACCATGTTCCAGCAGATAATGTAAATTTTCTCCGCCATAGCGAACAATATCATCGTAGCTGATATTGTCTATAACCAACAGGATAACTTTCCCCTGGGACCGGGGCGATGCCTCAGCAATGCCAGAAACACTGCTAATTAGTATCAATAACCCCATTAAAAACAATACCAAAAAATTATGCTTAAATTTTTTCATCGTACACCCACCTGTAAAAAAACTTGTTTACTTTCCAGCCATCTTCGATACAATTATATATGAAAGAAAACGCATATGGATAGGTGTTAATATGGCCATTACTGGAACAACCAAAATAGACCGTCGGACTAAGAACTTGGTTAAACGTTTGCAGCCCGGAGATATAGCCATTATTTGTCACGAAGACCTCGATCAAGTGGCGGCCGCCGACTTGGTGGCTAAAAAAGTAGCAGCCGTAATCAATGCCCGCCCGTCTATCACCGGAAGATACCCTAATCTCGGTCCCCAAACTTTGCTTTCCGCTGGTATTACCTTAGTGGACGATGTGGGCGAAGATATAATGAACCTACCAGAAAACTGCACCATTACTATTGATACCGACGGTTGCATATACCGCGACCACATTCTCATCGCCAAGGGGACAATTATGTCCCGGGAAGACATGGAACAGAAAATGCAGGCTGCCCGCGAAAATATTGGACAGGCCTTGGATGAATTCATCGACAACACGCTAAACTACGCTAAACGGGAAAAATATTTTATAACTGGTCAGATAGACATTCCCGAAACCGATACCGATTTCAAAGACAAGCCGGTACTGGTAGTAGCTAGGGGAAATAATTTTCGGGAAGACCTGGCTGCCATAAGAGCATATGTAGATGATGTAAAACCACTGTTGGTGGGGGTAGATGGCGGAGCCGATCTATTGGTGGAATTTGGCTATCGGCCAGATATGGTTATCGGTGATATGGACAGCGTTTCCGATAAAACACTGCAATGCTGCCGCGAAATTGTGGTCCATGCTTATCCCGACGGACGGGTCCCTGGGCTTCAGCGGGTACAACAGCTGGGGCTGCCCGCTAAAATATTTACCTGTCCTGGCACCAGCGAAGATATAGCTCTGCTTATGGCCTATGAGAAAGGTGCCGATCTGATTGTAACTGTAGGATCCCATTCTAACATGATTGATTTCCTAGAAAAAGGGCGCAAGGGTATGGCCAGCACTTTTCTGGTAAGGTTAAAAGTGGGGTCTATTTTAGTGGATGCCAAAGGAGCCAGTAAATTATATAATCACAAAATCAACCCTAATTACATACTGGGACTCTTTATAGCTGCTCTTATCCCCATGATCGCCGTGGTGATAACCTCACCCCCAGTACAGTACATTCTAAAACTTTTTGAGCTAAAACTAAAGATCCTTTTTGGATAGTAAAAAGGAGATCGCTTCATGTTCATTAATATGAGATACTTAGTAATCACCCTCATCGCTGTGTTTTTAGCCTTGGGTATAGGCATACTTATTGGGTTTCAGCTGGATTCTCAAGATATTATCCTCCAACAACAAGACGACCTTATTAAATCCTTGGAAAATAAATTCGATCAGCTAACCCAGACCAACCAGAGTCTAGAAAACCAGATCAAACAATTACAAAGCAACATTGAACGTGATCAGGCCTTTATGAAAAATATCTTTGCCGATTACGTACAAAATAAACTCAGTGGATTAACCGTTACTATCATAGAAACCTCCGAAAGTTCCCTTTATCCCCAACTAAAATACGCCCTGGAAACAGCCGGTGCCACCATAAATACCTCTATAGTAGTAACCGATAAAATCCTAAGTACCGCCGAAGAACAACAAAGCCCGGAACCGGAATTACCCATAGCCGCAATTATTGCCGATGCCATCGCCTACGGTCAAACAAAAAGCATCAATACTCTTCAACAACAAGGGTTTATCGAGATAAAAGGTAACTTTGACACAACCTGCGATTTTGTAATTATAGTCGGCGGCAGCAACGAAGAAACCAAGAAACCAGAAATAGTAGATGTACCTTTAATCCAAGAGTTAAAGAAAATGTCTATTAACGTAGTAGGGGTAGAAAGCAGCGACGCTGGCTATTCGTACATGGATTATTACAAAAAAGAACAAATCTCCACCGTAGATAATGTAGATACTATCATTGGACAGACTTCCTTAGTGTTAATAATGACCGGCCAACAAGGCAACTACGGAATCAAAGCATCGGCTGGTGCTCTTATTCCCTCTTTTGGCAAGGAGGAACCCCGGTGAAAATCTCCGTCCTGATCCCTGCCCATAACGAAGAACAAAACATCAAACAAACCATTGAGGGTGTCCAAAAAATTCCTGGCCTGCTTGCACCGGACCTAAGTTGGCAAATTATAGTTATCGACGATGGTTCCACCGACAACACTTGGGCCGAGGCTAACCGGTGTGCTGTTCAAGCTTTGCGGCTAGATAAAAACATTGGCAAAGGCGGAGCCTTGCGCCACGGGCTCAAGCAGGCAGACGGAGATATAATAATGTTCTTGGATGCCGACTTAAAACAAAGCGCCTCGGAAGCCTACAAACTGCTGCTGCCTATAATTAATAATCAAGCCGATGTCACCATAGCCAGCTTCAAACCCCCCAACAAACCCGGCGGCTTCGGCTTAGTAAAAACCCTGGCCACAGGCGGAGTAAAATTCTTCACGGGCCAAAAGCTAACCACTGTCCTTTCCGGTCAGCGAGCTTTCAAGCGTCCGGTGTTGGAAACCATTGGGCATATTCCCGACGGTTACAGCCTTGAGGTGGGCATGCTCATCGATATATTAACCCACGGATACCGAGTAGTAGAAGTAGATGTGGATATGTATCACGACGTAACCGGTAGGGATTGGCAGGGTTTTATGCACCGTGGTAAACAATTTGTTGATATACTAAAGATCCTAGTTAGCAAATTAAGGGAGTCAAAAAGCAATGCTTAAGTATGTTCTTATCTTAGTAACTGTTGTTTTTTCAGCCCTTACTGCCCACTTTCTCACCCCATATTTTATTGACCTGTTCAAACAGGGCCAACGGCTACAAACAAACTTTAAAGGAGAACTGATACCACAAGGCATTGGTATCTTATTTGTCTTCTGCTCTTTACCTTGGTATGCCCTCTGGTTAGCGGTAGCCCAACTGTACTTACAAGCAGCGTTGGATATTGCAACCGTTTTTTTATTACTGCTGGCATTGTTCGCTGTGTCTTTACTCGGTTTTATCGACGATATGTTAGGTACACGAAACGTCCTGGGGCTAAAAGGCCATTTCCAAGCCTTACTCTCAGGAAAGCTTACCACCGGCGCCCTAAAAGCCATAGGCGGACTTTTAGTAGCCTCGGTAATAAGCAGTTATTGGTCCCATAGTCTAAGAGAAATCATTGTCAGTACTTTAGTATTGGCCCTGTTCACCAACCTGCTCAACCTACTAGATCTAAGGCCAGGCCGAGCTATTAAATTTTACCTTTGCCTTCTTATAGTTTTCGGACTAAGCTTGATTATGAGCGGAAAATACCAACTTCTGGTGCTCATGCTGCCTTTTATCGGAACCGTCATCGGCTATTTCCCCTTTGATCTTAAAGCCAGCTGCATGATGGGAGATGCCGGTTCCAACGTACTGGGAATTTCCGCCGGCATGTTGGCGCTAGGCCCATTAGATTACCGTGGTAAATTAATTGTCTTAGCTATTCTTATTGCCGTTCACATCTTCGCCGAAAGATATTCCTTAAGCGAGATTATCGCCCATAACAAAATTCTGAGTCTGCTGGATAATCTGGGCCGCCAAAATT
>JAAYWY010000021.1 GCA_012516165.1 Bacillota bacterium | reverse complement strand
CAGTTCCCACAAAGAAGTCTAGATTGGTATCTCCCTCCAAGCCAACTCCTTGTTTATGCAGCTCATTTACTTCGTGTATAATACTATAGGCTAAATTATTCAGTCGTTTTTCATAACTTTGAATAAGTCCTGGTTGGGACGCATCTTCGCGCACAACCTCCATTAATCCTTCCAAGGCGCCGTACGGCTGGTTAGTAAATCGATACTCTGCCCCATCAGGCCATATCACCTTACCGGTAGCTGCATCAACTGTAAGTTCATTGACCTTCTGTCCCGATAGCAACGTATGATCACGTACCACAATACTAACTGCTCCAAACCGGTCTTCTTCTACTTGAATCGGTACCACTTCGGCCAGCTGATCCAGCAACAAATCCCGACGGTCGCGTAAATCATTAGCTGCCATATTACCTGCTTCAGCCTTGACAATCTGGGCATTTAAGTCGCGGATCTGCCGCGCTAAAGAATTTATTTCGCCGACTTTCACAGCAATAGCGCTATGAGTATCCGCTTTGAGGTCATTTAGTTGATTAGCCAAATGCCGAAAAGCATCGGCCAAAGCCATACCCTCTTGGCGCAATGTTGAACGGGCTCCTTCTGTATCTGGATTACGGGCCACATTCTGCCAAGCATCAAAAAACCGGTCCATGACTTTGCTTAACCCCTGATCACTGGGTTCAACAAAAATAGCCTCTAGTTTTTCCAATGTGTTTTGTCGCACTTCCCAGCGACCAAGAGATTTAACTTCATTGCGGTATTGATAATCAAGGAATTCTTCCCGAACACGCCGTATATCTTGGGCCTTAACACCGGTACCTTGCTGCCCAACATCCATACCGGGATAAGAATAGGGCGCTGTAGTGGTTAAGATCACTTCTTGCCGCGAATAGCCCTTGGTGTTGGCATTAGCCACATTATGTCCTGTAGTTTCTAGTGCTCGTTGTTGAGCCGTAATTCCCCGACGTCCAATTTCAATGCCAAAAAAAGTCCCCATAATACGCTCCTCCCTTATACCCGCTGGTCCATTAAAACTGGTCTAGCACTAGCTTTATCTAGCGACTGCTGGACCACTTCCAGGGCTCCTTTAATAACCACCTGACAACGATCATTGCGTTCTTTAAGTTCAGCCAAAGTGGTAACCAATTCTTGACCAGCTTGTTGACACTGTGCAGCTATTTTTGTATCGGAGTGCTCGATTATAGCACTAAGAGTCATTTGGTTTATGGGTAGGCCCCAAGCCGCTGCTAATTCCTTTTGACTGGCAAAACGTCTCTTTTCTACTTCGGCTATGTTTAAGATTAGAGCTTGTTCAGCAGTAATAATGTTATCTAGGGATTCCACGTCGGCTAAAGAAAGGGCTTTTTCTTTACGCTTAGTCAATTCATTTAAGGCCGAATACAGCTGCACCAGCTTCTCCAGTAACTGCACTTGCTCCAACATCTGGTCTAAAGACACGGTTACACCTCCCCACCATATTGCCGCACCGTCTTTAGTATTGAATCTGCTATCTTTTCTGGATTAATTTTATATCGGCCTTCTTTTATGGCAGTGCTAAGTTCAGCTACCTTACTCTCGCGCACAGCACTTTTGGTAGCCACAATTGCCACTGCCTGCTTTAAATCGCGAACTTGACTAGATAGTACTACCTGGTCCTGTTCAACCGTCTTGGCTTTAGCATTATCTTTGGACTCTTTTAAAGTCACTTTCTGACCACTATAAGCCCGTAAAACACCATTTACCCCTGGGGAAGAAATAGTCACGTCCCAAACCCCCTTACCCTGCATGCTTATATGGTTCTCTTTTTCTTATCGGCATTTTAAGAAAAAACCTTATGCTTTTAAGAATAGAAAAAGGTG
>JAAYWY010000164.1 GCA_012516165.1 Bacillota bacterium | reverse complement strand
GTAACATTGCGGGAAGTATGGCGGCAAGGAACGGAGTTTCTGCGCCGGGCTGGGGTAAAGACGCCAGCCTTGGATGCAGAAGTTTTACTCCGCCATCTGACAGGGCAGAGCCGGGAAGAGTTTTACCGGGATTTGCCCCTGCCTTGGTTGCAGGATAGCGATCTTCGGTGGCGGGAAATGTTAAACCGGCGTGCTTCGGGCACGCCGGTGGCTTATATTACCGGAGAAAAAGAATTCTACGGCTTGACTTTTCAGGTTACACCAGCAGTGTTAGTACCGCGACCAGAGACAGAAATACTGGTACAGCGGGCGCTAGAATTGTTTCAGGAAAAAAGGCTCCCACCGAACGCCTGGGTTTTAGATATCGGCACCGGCAGTGGAGCAATTGCTGTGACCTTGGCGGTGAATCTGCCAAAAATTCAGGTTACAGCCACCGATATTTCGGTTGATGCGCTGGCTGTGGCTAGAGCCAATGCTAGACGCCATCAGGTCCAGGCCCGCTTGCATTTTGAGACTGGCGATTTATGGCCGCCAGAAGGCAGCGCACCGGCTGATGGGCTTAAGTTTAACCTTGTTGTTTCTAACCCCCCGTATATTGAAGCAGAGCAAATAGCACAGCTCTCGCCAGAGGTACGGCACGAACCGACCCTGGCACTGGACGGTGGGCCCGATGGATTGTCTGTTTATCGCCGCCTTATTAGCGGACTAAAAAAATACATGCTGCCACAGGGGTGGGTGCTGTTGGAAGTAGGTGCCGACCAGGCTGACCACGTATCCGAACTGTTAGCGGCAGCTGGGTTTAAAGTGCTGCCGCCTGTTTTAGATTTAGCTGGCTACCCACGTGTGGTGCAGGCCAAAGAGGGTTAAAAATCTTTGGGCTCAGCTTTGTTTTAGGGTTAGTGCCTGTAACGTGGTAGATTAGTTGCGAGTTTGAGATTGAGAAGCCAAGGTAGTGATAGCTGGATAAGCCTGCCTGAGGCGCAGCCCGACAGCAGCAGCTACAGCGCATTTAATGAGATCACCAGGGATAAATGGCAAAGCGCCGGAAATAAAGGCCGGAATAAGTCCCATGCCGGTTACCAAAGACAGTTGCAATACCCCTAGAGAATAGACAATGAGGACCCCACCTAAAATATTAGCCAGGAAAAAGCGGATCCAATCAGGATGTTGCTCCCGTTCGACAAGAAGGCCAATGACTGCTGCTGCCAAAGGCCAGCTTAAGATATAGCCACCGGTAGGACCTAAGAGTTTCCCTATCCCGCCGGCAGCACCGGCAAAAACGGGGAAAACAAGACCTGTAAGGTCAAACACGAGTAAAGTAATAAACCCTAGACGGCTTCCCAATAACATACCGGCCAACATCACGCCGAAAGTCTGTCCGGTCAAAGGGACGGGGCTAAAAGGGAGCGGTATGTTCACATAACCGAGGGCGGTAAGCAGAGCAATGAACAGGGCTATTACCATCATTTGCCGCAGATTTAACTTTTGCACAATGACACACCCTTTCTTTAGTGGGGACAAATCCCTTGCAATTATAAAGGGAATAATAACATAATAATAAAAGGAGGAATACAACCATGCTTAGTAAAAAGCTCCTTCAGGAGCTCAGAAAACAGGTCGGTTATGAGCTTTATTCGGCCCACTTTTACATGGCTATGGAAGCGTACTGTGTTTCCAAGAACCTAGATGGCTTTGCCAACTTCTTTAAAGTACAAACGGAGGAAGAACGTGCCCACGCCCGGATGTTTTTTGACTTTATCCACCGCATGAACGGTGAAGTGGTGCTGGATGCTATCGATAAACCTCCAGCTAACTTTAAGGATTTGCTCGATGTTTTTACCCAAGGCTATAAACACGAACAGTTTGTCACCAGCCGTATTTACTTACTGATGGATATCGCCACTGCTGACAAAGAACATGCCACGGTTAGTTTTCTAAAGTGGTTTGTGGATGAACAAATGGAGGAAGAAGAAAACTTCCAGAAGATCATGAAACAGCTAGAACTTATTGGTGACAATGTGAATGCCCTTCTTATGTTAGATAGGGAATTGGCGCAAAGAGTATTTACTGTTCCTGCCCCACTGGCAACCCAAGCACAATAAGCACGAGACTTAAAGCACCTCAAAGTCAGGAATGAGGTGCTTTAACTTTTCCCCCCTTTCCTACTTAGCGATTATGTACCTATAATAAATATTTCCCGGGCAATTGTCAACCATAATAAATATATTGGTTAACAATACTCCTGCCGTTATTTGGCCCAGGGATAGTGCACAGATTGTCCCTATAAAGTAGCTGACAGTAAAATAAGAATAATAGCACACAAGAGCAGGGCAATTTTAAGCGGCGAAACGTGCCCCACCATACCGGCTAATCCCAGACTACTTACCAATAGAAAAATAGTAGGACCAATAATACCCAGCCAGGCGTTCACCTGAAACGCTGATTCCACTTTTCCCAACCGAAGCATCAGTGTAGCACCGCCTAATTCTAACAGCCCTGCCAAGAAACGTAGAGCGGCCATGGACACCACCAATTTGTTTGTCAGCAATAAAACCACCCCCTGTTCTCCAATATATGGGCCTTTCGCAGGGCCGAGAACAGGGGGCGGGATTGGTTGCTAGGGTTTACAACGCGGCCAACTCTTCGTTTTTGAGGTCGGTGATAAACATGTGTCCCGGTGAATGAGTGATCATGACACTACGCTGGCCAGAGGAACTACCTCGACGCCAGCGGCTTGAAGAGCGGCGCGGATACTCTTAACAAACTCAATGGCTTCGGGGTTGTCGCCGTGGACACAGATGCTATCGGCACAGATATCGATGTCTTCGCCGTTTACAGCGGTAACTTTGCCTTCGGTTACCATGCGTACCACTCGTGGAATGGCAATTCCTGGGTCATGGATCATGGCGCCGGGTTGGGAACGGGGCACTAAAGTGCCATCGGGGTTATAGCCGCGGTCGGCAAACACTTCCTGAGCTGCTTTTAGATCTACTTTTTCTGCGGCCTGTATCATTTCGGAGCCTGCCAGCCCCAGGAGAATGGCATCAGGTGCGGCGGCTTTGATGCCACAAGCTATGGCTTCAGCCAATGCTGGGTCTTTAGCTGCTTGGTTATACAGCGCGCCATGAGCCTTGACGTGTTGCAACGTTTGGCCCTTAGCCTGGGCAAAGGCGGCCAAAGCTCCTACCTGGTAAATAATAAGGTTTTTGACTTCCTCTGGTGTCAGTTTCATTTGTCGCCGGCCAAAGCCTTGTAGATCAGGAAAACCGGGATGAGCGCCAATGCCCACATTGTTTTCTACCGCCATGGCCACGGTTTTTTCCATCACCATGAAATCGCCAGCGTGAAAACCGCAGGCAATATTAGCAGATGTGACATGCTTTAGTACTTCGACATCCAAACCGAGCTTATAGGCGCCGAAGCTTTCTCCTACATCAGAATTAAGGTCTACCTTGATCATTCTTTCACCCCCGTACATATAATTAACTTAGTTATTATGGTATGCGTTATTGCACCTCTTCCACCTGAGCGGTAAATGTTTGTCCGCCAATACCGATACGAAAATGCCAAATGCGGCCACTGGCTTTAGGCAGCGATTGTGCCCACTTAGTTAATGCTGCTTCCTGCTCTTTCAAGAGTTGAATGCTTTCATGTCTGGAAATCGTTTCAAAGCGGATTTTATCACCAGGCTTTGCTTGGCCCATACACATTATATCTACGCTACAGACAGTGGCTATTTTAGGATAACCGCCGGTGGTTTGGCGGTCGGCCAACATTATAATGGGGAGCCCATGCCCGGGCACTTGGACTGCTCCTAAGGGGATACCATCAGAAATAATATCAGCACCGGCTGCATGTTCAATCTTAGGTCCTTCTAACCGATAGCCCATGCGGTCGGCCTCGGTAGTAACCGTATATTCGGAATTCAAGAATATATCGCGGCCAGCCGTGGTAAAATGATCGTCCTGCGGACCTAGGATAACCCGGAGGGTTATTTGGTTTGGATACGCCGGCTGGAGAGCGGGTGGTAACTCGGTTCCTGTAGGTACGTTCTTGGTTGGTGATCCGGCAGGCAGGTAATCGCCAGCCTGCAGGGCTCGACCGTCTAATCCCCCAATTTTTCCCCGCAAATAGGTGGAACGGCTACCCATAACCTCTGGTACATTAATACCACCGGCCACTGCCAGATAAGCCCGGCAGCCGCTTTTAGCAGCGGTGAAGGTGATCTCATCGCCAGACTTAACCGCCACCGTTTGCCACCGGGGAAACTCTTGCCCATTGATTTCGGCACCCAGGTCGGCTCCGGTTAGGGCCAGCTTTGTTGGGGACAGTACTTTAAGCTGGGGGCCAAGGAGAGTTATCTCCAGGGCAGCAGCGCCTGCTGGATTGCCCACCAAGATGTTAGCGATACGCAAGGCATATTCGTCCATGGCCCCGGCTACAGGCATGCCAAAGGCTTGATAGCCATGACGACCGCGATCTTGAACTGTAGTTAAAAGACCAGGTGTGATTACTTCTAGAACATCTGTCATTTACAAGCTCCCCCTTTGGCCAGTTGCTCCTGTTGGACCTTGTAGGTGCCGGCGGCCACTTGGGCGGCAATTTCCTCATATTCATCTTCGGTTATCGCCGTAAAGCGAACGTAATTGCCTGCTTTCAAAAGTACCGGTGGGTCACGAAAAGGATCGTACAACTTAAGCGGGGTGCGGCCAATTAGCTGCCAGCCGCCTGGGCTATCGATGGGATAGATACCAGTTTGTTTGCCTGCGATACCGGTGGAGCCAGCGGGAATATGGGTCCGTGGTGTCTTTAGGCGGGGAGTAGCTAGGCGTTCATCCATACCACCCAAGTAGGAAAACCCTGGCGTGAACCCGAGCATGTAAATTAGGTAATCTGTCCCGGTATGGAGCTGGATGACTTCCTCCGCGCTAAGTCCCGTATGCTCACAAACATAGTCCAGATCAGGACCGAACTTTCCACCGTAACAGACAGGTATCACGGTGATTTCCGGTGCGGGCAAGTCCAATTTCCCTAGGCCTTCTATCAGTTGAAGCAAACGTCCTTCCAGTACTTC
>JAAYWY010000163.1 GCA_012516165.1 Bacillota bacterium | reverse complement strand
GTGTTAGGTATCTGACCAAGCAAAAGCTCGGTACCTAGCGATATAATTTCCGCTTCCATAGATTATTGTCACCATCTCTCCATTTGTGATTATTGATTGGTATTGTTCGTTGTTAGTTTCGTCGTACGGGAGATTTTTCCTGCTAGCCTTAGAAAAACCTTAACGAAGGGATACTAGTTAAACAGCCAACATTTGGGTAGAATGTGAATCTAGTGATAGAGTAGTATTTAATGTCCCCCTCAGCTCTTGCCCATCTAACCGTTCTTTTTCCATAAGCTTTTGAGATAGAGCTAATACGTCTGATTGCCGTTCGGTTAATATACGATTAACTTCCTTTTTTTCCTCAGTTAGAATGTCGCTGATTGCTTTTTGTAGTTGTACAGGTGCCAGATCGCTTGCCGATACCAATCCTAATGAAGACATACCAGCTTGAATCATTTTTTTGGCAATACCTATTGCTTGATCCAAATCACCTTGAGCACCAGTGCTACCTACACCAAGCAGCAGTTCTTCTGCTGCTAAGCCAGCAAGAAGGATCTTGAGCTGATCTTTTAGGTATGTTTCAGTGTACAGATAGTAATCATCTTCTGGTACTTGCCTGGTGTATCCTAATGCTTGGCCACGGGAAATTATGGTTAAAGTTGCTACTGATCCAGGCCTTATGACTTCACTGACAATAGCGTGGCCTACCTCATGAATGGCAATGCGCCACAACTGATCCTTTTGGGGTCGACGATCCAGTTTTTCACCTAGGGATACTTTGTCAATGGCTTCCATTAGGTGCCGTTGTTGAATTGCGTTACAGTTTTCGCGCAATGCTAAAATAGCGGCTTCATTAGTTAGGTTTTCTAAATGGGCTCCTGAAAAGCCGAAGGTGGCTTTGGCTATTTCTATAAGATCGACATCTTTATCCAATGGCTTATTTTTGGTGTGCATTTTTAAGATTTGAAGGCGACCTTCTTGATCAGGAAGATCTACTTTTACCACTCGATCAAAGCGACCCGGCCGAAGCAAAGCAGGATCAAGCATATCTGGGCGGTTGGTGGCAGCAATAATTAGTATTCTAGTATCTTCCGAGTTTTTTATACCGTCCATTTCAGTTAGCAGTTGGTTTAATGTCTGATCATACTCTAGGTGGCCTTGGTATTGTCCTCGTTTACTGCCTAAGACATCAATTTCATCGATGAAAATTATAGCAGTGTGTTTTCGTTCCTTATTGGCTAGTTCACGGGCTTGCTTAAACAGGGTCCGTACTCTTTGTGCTCCAATGCCAGCATACATTTCGATAAATTCACTACCGGCAACAGCTAAAAAAGCAGCTTCTGTATAGTTGGCTGCAGCCTTAGCCAAGAGAGTTTTCCCTGTTCCTGGTGGGCCGGTAAGAAGAATACCTTTGAGCGGTCTTATTCCAAGAGCAGCTATTTTTTCGCCAGCTTTAATAAAATCCAATGCTTCTAGAAGTTCTTTTTTAGCATTTTCTTGGCCGCCAATTTGCTGAAAAGTTACTTGGGTCAAGGAAGTTTTAGAGCTACCTTCTATTAAACGCCGGCGGACAACTTTCAAGCCACCGTGCTCATAAAGAACATAAATCAAAATTCCTACTAGTAAAACTGGTAACAGGTCCCAGCCACGTAATAATGAAAACAGCATACAACCTAATCCTACACCTAATATCAGTTCTTTTTTCATAGATCGGCTACTCCCTTCTGGGGAATAGTACGAGGGCGCACAGCGTATAAATATGCTTCATTCTGAAGTAACTCTAAATAGACACGTTCTTCATCTACATAAAAGTTTGCCTGAACACCAGCCTGCTTCGCTAGTTCACTAATTTTTTCTGCGGCAACACTAAAATTACCCTGGGCTACTGCCTCTTCAATATAAATTTGTATTTGCCAATAAATATTTTCTAGAGCAGTGGTACGATTATCGATGATTCTAAGAGCAAAATGGTTAGAACCAAGAATATGTTGGGCTACTTCTGCAGCTTGCCGATATATAGTTGGCAAATTATTATTAACAGTTGAGTCAAGAGTTATATTGTAGCTATCGGTAGCTTTTTCTACAGATGCTGTTACAACACCAGGAATGGATTGAAGCTGGTTCAGTAAGGGATGTTCTATAAATATACGTTCATAAGCAACGTGACCACCAATGAGAATCAGCAATGTTAGCAAAGCTAAAACTACCACTAAGTCTATTTTGTATCCACGATATTTCATGGGCCAGGTCTCTCCCCTCATTATACCTGGCTTTTATTATAACATAATAGACCCTGCCGCTTAGCAGGCAAAGCCTGGTGGCAGGGCCAAAAAAAGTGCTTATTGACTAAGATATTAACCATAGATTACGTCCCTTGATAAAATAGTCTATACCAGATGCCAAAGTGAAAATTACAGCCAGAGACATGGCAATGCTACTAAAGGGGATATTCCACAGATTAAAAGGATAGTCTTGAACTAATAAAGCAGAGATAGCGATAACCTGAAAAACAGTTTTCAATTTTCCGAGTCGACTAGCAGCAATCACTACTCCATCTAAAGCAGCCAGGGCTCGAAGACCAGTAACAGCTAGCTCCCGTCCAATGATAATCAGGGCTACCCACGAGCCTAAACGACCACCTTCTACCAAGATAAGTAAAGCAGCGCTAACTAATAGTTTATCAGCTAGAGGATCTAATAACTTGCCAAAACGAGTTACTTCTTGACGTCGCCGAGCTAAATAACCATCTAGCGTATCTGTTAATGCTGCCAGAATGAATACAAAAGTAGCCAAATAATCGCTGTAGGGCAACTTTAACCAGGCAATTAACATAAACACCGGGACCAAACATATCCGCGTAAGAGTAATCTTATTAGGTAGGTTCACTTACAACTCTCCCCTTTAGGTCATAAATACCAGCTTGCTCAATAGTTGCTTTTACTATCTGTCCCGGTTCCAAATATGCTCCTTTAATATAGGTCACTCCATCTACTTCGGGAGCTTGCCTAAAGCAACGGCCTATCGCACTTTGAGGAGTTGTTTTTTCTATGAGAACTGACAGTGTTTTTCCTACCCATGCCTCATTACGCAATTTGGTAATTGATTGCTGTTCTTGGAGTAATTGTTGCAACCGTTCTTGTTTAATTTTATCAGGTACTTGATTGGCAAAACCATAAGCAGGTGTGTTCTCTTGTGGTGAGTAAACAAATGCTCCAACCCAGTCAAATTGTTGTTTACGCACAAAATCTAGCAATTTTTGGAAATCGGCTTCAGTCTCACCAGGAAAGCCTACAATAAATGTAGTTCTAATGGTAGCATCAGGTAGAACTGAGCGGACTTTATCCATTAGTCTAAGCAAAGACTCATGCCTACTCATGCGTCCCATAGATTTTAAGATATGATCACTAACGTGCTGGATAGGAATGTCTAAATAATGGCAAATAGTCGGTTCTTGGGCCATAACAGTGAGCAGATCGTCTGTGATATATTCTGGGTAAAGATAGAGCAATCTTAGCCAATGCAGATTGTTAACCGAAGCCAATTTTCTCAGCAAACTTGGCAATCGATATTCCCCATATAGGTCTAGCCCGTAGCTAGTAGTATCCTGCGCAATAAGAGTTAATTCTTTTACACCTTGATTTACTAAATGTTGGGCCTCTAAAACAATGTTTTCTTCTGGGCGGCTGGTAAGAGGCCCGCGTAGTTTGGGAATAATGCAATATGTGCAGTGATGATGGCAGCCTTCAGCTATTTTGAGATAGGCTGATCCAGGAGGAGTTGTTAGCAACCGGACACCTTCAAGTAAACCACCTGGTTGGTCCACACAGACGACTCTCTGGCCTTGTGTTAATTTCTGCAGGATTTCTGGCAACTGGGTCAAGGTACCAGTGCCTACTATAGCATCTATTTCCGGCATCTCTTGAGCAATTTCTTTTGCATAACGCTGGGCTAAGCAACCAGTAACGACTAGATGTTGGCACCGACCTTTAATTTTGTATTCAGCCATCTCTAAAATAGTATCAATGGCTTCCTGCTGAGCAGCCGAAATGAAAGCGCAAGTATTAACAATTAAAATGTCGGCTAGTTTAGGATTAGCGGTAAGAGTATATCCTTCCTGTAATAAGAAAGCTAACATGTGTTCTGAGTCTACTAAGTTCTTGGCACATCCTAAAGAGATTATGCCCACGGTTTTTGGTTCCAAACTGGATGCTTCCTCTCTGATATTGAGTTATGATCTTAAGCATTCAAAAATAATATTGCGCGGTTGGCCAGGTTGACCGGCTACGCCTAGATGAACTCCATTGACAGTAAGATCTAATACGTGGGGATTCCCAGCCCGAAGCCAAATTTTATCCTTGGCTGACAAGGTACGACTGCTACCGGTAGTAAGAGTTTCTGATGTTTCCGCTGAATCATCGATACGAGAGGCCACCCAACAACGGTCACTATTTATGGTTAGTTTGACTTGTAGGGAGTCAGCTGACACTTTGTAAACTATTTCAGTAGGGGTATCAAGTACTGTTTGAACAATGCTTTCTCCAGGTAAGGTTTCTTGGTTTGTATCGATGTTAGGATCAGAGATTTCTGGCAAAGAAGGTGGTGGTTCGTTTGCGGCGGGAGGAGGAGAAATTGGTCCTGAATTAGGCGCTTTAATCATTCTAGTTAGCCCCAAACCCGCCATAATCAGGATTACAAGAAGCATGATTGGTACCACAATCTGCCGACGGTAGCGGTTTGACTCGGAAGGCACTTTCCAGCTTATGTGTTCGGGGGTGGCTTTGTTTTCTTGATCTTGACTTTGGCTGTAACGTCTTACCAGTTCTTCTCCGGGCAAACCTAAGAAATTAGCATAGTTTTTCAAAAATCCTTTAAGGTATACATCGCCCGGTAGGAGTTCTTTCTTGCCTTGTTCAAGCGCCTGTAAATAGTGACGGCGGATTTTAGTTTCTTCTTGAACAGTATCCAATGTTATTTCTTTAGCTTCCCGGGTTTCTCTTAGTAGAGTACCAATTTGTTCTAGTACTGGTGTTTCATTTACAGCCACATCTTTGTCAGACATTTTTATCCCCCCAGCCCATTACAGTTCTGTGGAATCTAGCAGGTGCTGATATCGTTCTTTGCTAATTAACACTTGTCTAGGTTTGCTACCTTCTGCAGGACCAACATAGCCTTTAGCAGCTAGTTGATCTATTATTCGAGCAGCTCTGGTATAACCGATACGAAAACGTCGCTGTAAATAAGATGCTGATGCTTGACCGGTATCAACCACGAGTTCTAAAGCCTTGTCAAACAACTCGTCTACTTCTTCTTCTGGTTGGTTATCTTTGGTTTTAGGCTGCACTTTTAAAATCGCTTCTTGAAATTCGGGCTCACCCTGATTATGCCAGAACTCGACGAGTTTTTCTACCTCATTATCAGAAATAAAAGCTCCTTGAACTCTTTGAGGTTTCGCAGCACCCACAGGGAAAAACAGCATATCGCCTTTTCCTAACAGTTTTTCAGCACCATTCATGTCTAGTATAGTACGCGAATCAGTTTGTGAGGATACAGCAAAAGAAAGCCTAGAGGGAATATTAGCCTTAATTAAACCAGTGATTACATCAACAGAAGGACGTTGAGTTGCTACTACTAAGTGAATACCAGCTGCTCGAGCCATTTGGGCTAGGCGACAAATTGCTTCTTCCACATCCGTTGGTGATACCATCATCAGATCGGCCAGTTCATCTATTACTACTACAATAAATGGCAGTGGAGACTCAGGAGTTGCATCGTTATAGCGTTTAATATCACGTACTCCCGCAGCTGCAAACAAATTGTAACGGTTTTCCATTTCTGTAACTGCCCAATTAAGCACACCTGCTGTTTTTTTAACGTCAGTAACTACGGGGGCTAATAAATGAGGTATACCATTAAAACTAGCCAATTCTACCATTTTAGGATCTATTAATAGCAGCTTAACTTGATTAGGTGTAGATTTAAATAAAATGCTACTTATAAGTGAGTTAATACAAACACTTTTACCGGAACCAGTGGCACCAGCAATAAGTAAATGGGGCATTTTGGCTAAATCAGCCACTACCGGAGTGCCACTAATGTCTTTTCCTAATACAATAGTTAGTGCAGAATTGGATTCGGTAAAAGCAGCTGATTCAATAACTTCTCTTAAGAAAACAGGTTGTATCTCTTTGTTAGGGACCTCAATACCAATAGCTGCTTTTCCAGGGATAGGAGCTTCGATGCGAACATCGGTAGCGGCTAGTGCTAAGGCAATATCATCTGCCAAAGAAACGATTCGGCTTACTTTTGTACCTGGCGCAGGATGAATTTCATACCTGGTTATCGCTGGGCCACAACTTACTTCAGTAACTTTTGCCTCAACACCGAAATTGGCCAGGGTTTGTTCCAAAATCCTTACATTTTCGCTAATATCCTTTTCCAGTCGTTGATCTTTAAGCCGCACAGGCCGACGTAATAAAGATATCGGTGGCAGGCGGAACGGACCTTGATTGACATTGGTTGGGTTTCCTTCTATCGAAGGCAGGGATTCTTCTTTGTTCTCAGTTATAGATAAATTAGCAGTTGGCTGATCGATAACTGTTGGTGCGGAATCTGCCTTTCTTATTTTTACAAAACTGCTACTGGTCGTTTGCCACTTGGATTGTTTGCTGAAATTTGATGGACTATCTAGTGATAATCGAGGTGTTTTCTGTGTATGGTTCAGATATTTTCTTAATGTACTTGCGATGGTTAAGAAAAATTCTTCGTTAATTAAGGTTAGTCCTATGAGGGCCAAGGTCACCAGAAGGATCCAGCTTCCGACGCGACCAAAAAGACGAAGTAAACCAGTTGTTAACAATTGGCCGATCAGACCGCCTCGTCCCGTTGGGTACAATGGTGTTGCTGAACCAGTTAGCTGTAGGGCAATAACGAACGCTAAGAAAGTTAGAACAAGACCCCCAATCTGATCTTTCTTTACTGTGACTTCCATCATTGTTACTAAAGCTACTGCTAAAAAAAGCAATGGTAGTGGGTAGGCAGCCATACCAAATAGAGAAAACAAGACCCGCTGAAAAAAGCCTCCTACCAATCCCATGCGTTCGGAAAATAAACTTACTAACACTAACAATGAAGCAGCTATAACCAGAATGGCACCGGTAAGTGACGGCTTATTATAATTTGTAGTTTTTTGGGGTTGAAGCTTTGGCAATCGCCATCCCACCTTACTGGTATATCCTGGGTGTTGTTAAGTTCCATATTCTACATACTATAGGCACAATCCTCTTATTAGAAATCATCTAGTACCATGTGGGCAACATTGTTGGCATGGTCGATTACACGGCCCAGATTACCAATTATATCCAAATACACTACCGCAGCTTCGGGGGCGCAAATTCCTTCGTTTAGCCGGCTAATGTGTTTATCGCGGTAGGATCGTTCCATGATATCAGCCTGTTGTTCCCATTCTACTACTTTTTGTGCTAATTCTAAGTTACCTGTTCTGAGGGCTTCCAAGGACGCTTCTAATGACTTGATGGCTAACTGATACAGCTCGTTTAGTTCGGCGCGAGCTTCAGCGGAAAATGTTGTATGCTTATTAAGTCTGGTATTGATCAAGCGCACTAGTTCGTAGGCATGGTCCCCCACCCGTTCCAAATCGTTAACCGCGTGCAATAAACCAGTGAGGCGCCTAGAGGCGCTACTGTCTAGACCTTGCTGAGAGAGTGTGGCTAAAAAAGCAGTTATTTCTGTTTCCAGCTCATCTATAATCTCTTCTTTTTGTTCCACTAGCTCAACTTGTTTATTGTTGTCCTCACATATACTAGCCATGGCATCTTCCAGACTACTCTTTGCTAATTCGCCCATGCGAACCATTTCTTTAGTTACTTGTCCGAGAGCTATATTAGCAGGTAGACGAGAAACGTGGCGAGGGTCTATATACTTCAAACCTCGTTCTAGGACAGCTTCTTCTCCCGGTAATAAAGTTGTAACCAGATTTTCCATTCGTCCTAAGAAAGGCAAGAAAATTAAGGTATTAAGAATGTTAAAGATGGTATGGGCGTTAGCGATCTGACGTGGTAAATCACGAGCTGACGCTTGCACCACTGTCAAAAACGGTCTTAAAAAGGGCAAGAAGATTACTGCCCCTAAGGTGTTAAATAGAAAATGGATCAAGGCAGCCCGTCGGGCGTTAAGCGATGTTCCTACACTAGCTACGAGTGCCGTTACGGTAGTTCCAATATTGCTGCCGAATACCAAACCCATGGCTGCTGGTAAACCAATTATTCCTTGTCCAGCTAGAGCAATCGTCATGCCAATGGTAGCGCTACTGGCTTGAATGATACCAGTAACTATGGCACCAATTATTACGCCTAGTATGGGATGAACACCCATGATAGCCATTAAGTTATAAAAAAACGGATCGTTCCGCAATGGTTCGACACTACTGGACATTATATTCATGCCCAAAAAAATAAGACCGAATCCTAGAATGACTTCCCCAAATGTTTTTTCGCGGGGTTTTCGGGCCAAAAAGAAAAGTAAAAACCCGATACTGATAGCAGGCAAGGCTAATTCACTTAAGTTGAGTGCCACCAGCTGGGCAGTGATAGTAGTGCCAATATTAGCTCCCAAAATAACACCAATAGCTTGTCCGAGAGAAAGTAATCCAGCATCAACAAAGCTTACTACCATAACTGTAGTAGCACTGCTGCTTTGGATAAGAACAGTAATACCAATGCCAACTATAATACCCATGAAAGGCGAATTGGTAAGTAATTCTAGAATATGCCGAAGTCTTTTCCCGGCAGCTTTCTCTAACCCTTCACCCATCATATGAACACCAAACAAGAATAGCCCCGTGCCGCCCAATAAGCCCCACAAGAGTTTCAGGGTATTGACCTCCCCTCATAATGATCCGCTTTTAATTATAGCAATAAACAACGCTGGGCGGTAGGGGTATTATAAGAGAAAGAAAGCTTACTTAGCTTCAAAGGTGATGATTGCTCCGGGAAACAAAGCGGGATCCAAAAAGTCGAATGGATTTGAGCTGATGATGCGAACTATGCTGGCATGGATAGAATCCTTCTTTTCTATTAACACTTTTCGGCCGCGAATTGATACTTCTTCGTAGGCAGGGCAAAAATCATCGCTACCGGCTAGAACTATTTCCAGCGGCATGGGGGTATATAGTATCATTGTATTGGACCTCCTTTTGATGGTTTTTGACGTTCAACGATCAGTTGGTTAAGTTTCTCTAATGCTTCTTCGATGCCACCTTCGCTGTCTACTAACCCCACATCTACTGCTTCTTTACCCACCAGTACAGTTCCGATGTCACGTGCTAACTCTCCTGTTCTAAACATTAGTTCACGGAATTTTTCTTGTGGGATACGCGAATGTTCAGTAACAAATTTGACCACTCGATCCTGCATTTTATCCAGATATTCATATGTTTGAGGAACTCCAATAACCAAGCCATTTAAGCGAATGGGGTGAATAGTCATGGTAGCTGTTGGCGCAATGAATGAGTGATCAGCACTGACAGCTATCGGCACTCCTATACTATGACCACCACCTAAAATTAACGATACGGTAGGTTTACTTAAACTGACAATCATTTCAGCAATTGCAAGTCCAGCTTCCACATCTCCACCGACAGTATTGAGGATGATTAACAAGCCGGATATCTTAGGATTTTGCTCTATAGCAACTAGTTGCGGAATAACGTGCTCGTATTTAGTGGTTTTGTTTTGTGATGGTAGTATCAAATGGCCTTCTATTTGGCCTACGATTGTTATGCAATGGATATTGCTATCGGGTTGCTCAGGAGGAGATAACTGGCCAAGCTCCTGCAAATTACTAGTCGGTGTACCGGTGGGTTGAGGAACTGGATTTGGAGTTTGTGGTTGTTCATTTAGACGAAGCTTATTGGGTGTCGTCCAAGGCCAGGTTGGTGAAAAAACTTGGGGTAAATATTGGTTGTTCATTGTAGTTAGCCTCCCCATGTACGATTATTATTTGGGAAATTCATTATTATAGGTTAGATTGGTCACATGCTATCATCATGGCCTAAGTTAAGTTATAGAATAAGTTATAGAACTGTCAGTTCTTATACTTAGTTGAGAAATAGTTTTGCTTGTTTCATGGGTTATGGTTATCATCAACCCTGATTTAGTATGAGGTCAGACTAGCAGTAATATACTCGCTAGTTAGGGAAACTACTTATGTTGTACACAGCAAATGCTACTACCCATAGCACAAAAAAAAGAAAAAACCCGGCATAAGCCGGGTTAATCATATCTCCATAATGATAGGAAGTATCATGGGACGACGTCGTGTTCGCTCGAACAAAAATTTGCCTAAAATATCCCGGACCTGGCTTTTAATAACAGACCATTCCGTAGCCTTAGAAGTCTGGCATTTTTCTAAGGCTTGGCGAACTTTTTCTTTAGCTTCTTCCAACAGTGCTTCAGCTTCACGAACATAAACAAAACCACGAGAAACTATGTCAGGACCGGCTACCACTAAACCTGTTTCTTTATCTAGCGTAACCACGACGATAATAATACCGTCTTGAGAAAGTTGTTTGCGATCTCGCAACACGATGTTTCCTACATCGCCTACACCTAAGCCATCTACTAACACCTTACCTGCTGTAACACGTCCACCCAAGCGAACTTTTTCCGGTGTAAACTCTATACTAGTTCCATTTTCCACAACCAAAACATTGTCTGGTGCCATGCCTACCTGTTGGGCTACGCGGGCATGCCATACTAACTGGCGATATTCACCGTGAATAGGCACAAAAAAGCGGGGTTGTATCAGGTTCAACATTAATTTAAGTTCTTGTCGGCAGGCATGACCAAAAGGATGTCGCCAAGATGTTAATTCAGGATATACTTCGGCGCCCATTTTGAACAAATTATCAATATGGCGGGCAATTGTTTTTTCGCTTCCCGGTCCAGGAGGCGCCACCAGCACAACTGTGTCTCCTTCCTGGACTGTTACTTGAGAGCGCGAGTTATAACGAATAGAACCGGTAGCATCCAAGCTATCGAATCCTGATACGACGATTACTTGTTGTTCCGCTGGCAAAGAATCGATTTTAGGATCAAATAGGGATGATGAAGAGAAAGTCAAATGACCAACTTTCCGTGCCAAATCAAGTAGAGCTAAACCTTCTGGCCAGGCAATATGTGTTCGCCGACCAAAGGTTGCTGCTGTATTAATGACCTGCTGCAGTCGATACAAGCTGGCACCATAGCCCACCATGATTACTCGTCCTTTGGCCCCTTGCAAAATACTGCGAATAGCGGGTTCTGTGTCTCGCTCGGAAGGAGAATAACCAGCTACTTCTGCATTGGTGCTGTCAGATAAAAGTAGGAACACTCCTTGGCGCCCTAATTCTGCTAAACGATGAATGTCGGTAAAATGACCATTGGGCGGTGTCTGGTCAAAATGGAAGTCACCAGTATGAACTACTTTCCCGCACGGTGTGGAAACAGCCACGGCCGCTGCCCCAGGTAAGGTGTGACTAACTGTTATTAGTTCAACTTCAAAGTTGCCCAGAGCTATTTGTTCGCCTGAATGTACACTCCTGAGATCTGATTTAGAAATTCCTGCATTTTTTAACATGGCTTGAGCAATACCGATTGTGATAGGTGTTCCAATAACAGGAACAGAAATTTGTTTTAGCAGATACGGTAAAGCTCCAATATGTCCTACATGACCGTGCGTTAGAATAATGCCCCGAAACTTGTCACGGTTTTCTAGCAGATAACTGATATCAGGGATAACAAGGTCAATTCCTAATAGCTCCTCTTCGGGGATCATAAAACCGCAATCAATAGCGATTATGTCGCGTTCAGTTTCTAAAAGGAGCATATTCTTGCCTCGTTCCCCTACTCCACCTAAGGGTATAAGGGTAAGTTTTTCTTTTGTACTTAGGGTCAAATGTGCACCTCCTATTTATTAGCATAAAAAATCCCTGGGGTCACCAGGGATGAAGTTCAGCTTTGTGCCAACTTTTTCCCGCTCTGTACCCTCTCGGTATATTATACCCCGAGTTATTGCGGGATTACAATAGCGATAAGGGTTACGGTAAAAGACCAGCTTCTTGTAAAATACCTTTGAGATAGGCTTCTTCTTTTTCAGTAAGTGGCAGCAAGGGTAGTCTTAAGCCACCTACAGGGAATCCCATAAGCTTCAGACCTGCTTTTACTGGTGCTGGGCTAGTGGTAAAAAACAAACCTTTCATTACTGGGAAATACTTTAGATGAATGTCCCTGGCTTTTTGCCACTGTCCATTAGTGAAGCTAGTGATCATATCTCGCATCTGACCAGCTATTAAATGTGAAGCTACAGAAACAATACCTTTAACTCCCAAAGACAACATCGGTAAGGTAAGACTGTCATCACCGCTATACACAGTAAAGCTCTGCGGGGCACGACGACAGATTTCTGATACCTGATCTAAACTGCCGCCGGCTTCCTTTAATGCCACAATGTTAGGCACATCATTAGCCAACCGAATTACGGTATCTGGTTCAATGTTGCGGCTGGTACGGCCAGGAACATTGTAAATCATTACGGGAAGTTTAGTAGCCTTAGCCACAGCCTTAAAGTGTTCGTATAAGGCGTTTTGCGGTGGTTTGTTATAGTAAGGTGTAACCAGCAACACAGCGTCTCCGCCTACTTCTTCAGCTTTTTTGGTCAGGGCAATACTTTGCTCAGTATTGTTTGAGCCTGTGCCCAGCATTACTGGTACCCTTCCCCGCGCCCTTTTGATTACAGTTTCCCAGAGAGCAATTTTTTCATCAGCAGAAAGTGTTGGTGATTCGCCCGTTGTGCCTGTAACCAGTAAACCATCAGATCCCATGTCAATCAAACGATCAGTCAGTTCAGCCATTCGGTTTAAATCTATCTTTAAGTCGTCAGTAAATGGTGTTACCATAGCTGTAATAACTGTACCTAAGTTTGTCGCCATAAGAGGCACCTCCCTATTTTCCTAATGCGAAACCTTTGTGCAAAGCACAAATTGCCTTTTGTGTATCCTCTGCTCGTACTAAGCAGGAGATAGTAGCATGTGAGTCTGCCGTTTGCAATATTTCTATTCCTACGCTGTTTAACACTTCAACGATTTGGGCCATAACACCAGGTACGCCTCTCATACCAGCACCGACTACGGACACCTTAGCTAACCCTGGGGTTATCTCGGCTTTGAATCCAGCTTGTTCTAATGCATGACTAACTTTAGCCAAATCTGATTCAGCAATAGTAAAAATTTTTATTTCCGGAAAGACGTTGATCAGGTCTATGCTAACTCCTACAGCAGCTAAGCATTTGAACAGTACTGTTTCTCGAGCTTTATCCTGATCCGAAAGTTTTACCTTGATTTGAGCAATATTGGGTAGATGGGTTATACCGGTAATCAAACGATCAGGCCCTAATTTAAGTCTTCCTGGGCAATGTACTCCGCGGGTAACGAGAGTACCGGGAGCATCAGAAAAAGTAGATCTTACCCTAAGGGGTATGTTATACTGCATTGCTAACTCCAAGGCTCGTGGATGAATGATTTTAGCGCCTTGATAAGCTAACTGGGCAACTTCTTGATACGTAACCACATCTAGTATATGAGCTTCTCCCACTAGACGCGGATCAGCGGTCATGACCCCTTCTACATCGGTAAAAATTTCCACTGCTTCTGCTCCAAGAGCAGCACCAATAGCAGCTGCTGTGGTATCGCTACCGCCCCGCCCCAAGGTTGTAATCTCGCCGGTGAGTGTCCTGCCTTGAAAACCAGCTACTACCGGAATAAAGCCTTCTTTTAGTATAGCAAGAAGTGGTTCCGGCTGTACCTCAATAATACGGGCATCGCCAAACTCGGCATCGGTAATGATACCTGCTTGCCCGCCAGTGAGAGCACGTGCTGCATAGCCAGCTTTAGTTAACAAGGCTGAAATTAAAGTACAAGAGATAATTTCTCCACACGATAGGAGTAAATCACGTTCCCTACTGGGCACATTGGGCCCTGCTTCTGCCATCAACTCCAATAAGGTGTCGGTTGCGTAAGGATCGCCTTTGCGACCAATAGCTGACAATACAACCACCGGTGACAAACCGTTTTCTTTAGCTTGAGCGATTCGTTTTATTACTTGATCTCGAGCCGTTTCAGTAGCTACGGAAGTCCCACCAAACTTTTGCACCACTATTTTCATGGGTGACACTCCTCTTTTACAGTAGGCCTTTGTTAACTATAAGTTCAGCAACCTGAACAGCGTTCAAAGCAGCACCCTTACGAACATTATCGGCCACGATCCATAAGTTTAACCCATGGTCGATGGTAAAATCTTCTCTAATCCGGCCAACAAACACCTCATCTCGTCCGGTAGCCATGATAGGTAGAGGATATTGTAATTTAGAAGGATCATCGACAACAGAAACACCAGGGGCTGCTTCCAAGACGCGGCGGGCTTCCTCAGGGCTCAGTTTATACTCGGTTTCGATGTTAACTGCTTCGGAATGACTGTAATAGACTGGTACACGAACGGTAGTTGCCGTAACAGCAATATCAGCTCCCATGACTTTTTTTGTTTCTCGTGTCATTTTCCATTCTTCCAAACTGTAACCAGTGCTATCGAACACATCAATATGAGGAAGAACATTAAAGGCAATTTGATAAGGATAAACTGATGGTTGTACTTGTTGCCCAGCTAAAACCTGTTTACATTGTTCGTTAAGTTCGGCAATGGCTTCAAGTCCAGTACCGGATACTGCTTGGTAAGTAGAAACCACTACACGCTTAATCTTAGCCCGATCATGTAGGGGTTTTAAGACTACCAACATCTGGATAGTCGAACAGTTTGGATTGGCTATTAGGCCTTTATGGTCCTTTATGGCCTCAGGGTTAACTTCGGGGACTATCAAGGGTACTTCAGGATTCATACGGAAAGCATTACTATTGTCCACTACCACTGCTCCCCGTTTTACCGCTTCTGGTGCCAGCTGACGGCTAATATCGGTACCAGCTGAAAACAAAGCTAGATCTACACCATTAAAAGCTTCCGGCCGTGTTTCTTGAATAGTGAAGGATTGATTTTTAAATGTTACCTGTTGTCCAGCAGAACGAGAAGAGGCCAAAGGCACGAGCTTCCCCACCGGAAAATTGCGCTCTTCTAATATTTTTAACATTGTTTGGCCAACGGCTCCTGTTGCTCCGACCACGGCTACTGTGTAATTTCTCACAATAATACCTCCAGCTGTGTGAATTACATATCCAAAAGATGTTCTAGTCCGTAAACAACACCGTCTAGTTGTTGTACTTTTTCTATGGCAAGTAATACTCCCGGTACAAATGATTCACGACTAATAGAATCATGTTTTAAAGTAAGGCTTTGTCCCAACCCACCAAAAACAATAGCATGGTGGGCAACAAATCCTGGTAACCGAAGACTGTGAATTTTAATATTAGCCAAGTCTCCCCCACGGACATGAGGAATCTTTTCGACTTTAGTCGGTGCAGCGTAGCATTTATCTGCTGCCCTAGCAATAACTTCGGCATATTTGATGGCAGTACCTGATGGGGCGTCTAGTTTTTGATCATGATGGGTCTCAATAATCTCTACATGAGGGAAAAAGCGGGCAGCTTGCTGGGCAAATTTGAGCAGCAAAACAGCACCGATGGCAAAATTAGGCGAGATAACAGCATTAACGCCCTGCTCACGGTACCAAGTGGCTATCTCTGGGATATCGGCTTCAGTAATTCCGGTAGTTCCAATAACGGCGTGAGCTTTAGCTTGGGCAATTGCCTTCAAGTTGTCTTTAACTACTGCTGGACGGGTGAAGTCTACTACTACTTCAGCCCCGGTGCGTTCAATAGTCTCAAATAGATTTGATGACAGCTTGATTCCAGTCGGTTGTAGCCCCACAAGCAGGCCCACATCCTGACCAAGACCATTTTCGTGTCCTACAGCTCCAACAAGTTCTAGGCTGGGGTCGGTTAGAACAGCTTTAACTATTTCGCGTCCTACACGGCCATTAGCACCAGAAACTACTATACGTGTCCCCATAATATTCACCTCCGTTTTAGACCTAATTAGATTATGTCTATTCTCCTATAAATCCCTAAAGGTGTCAATATCAGTCTCTGCTCCCACATCTAGAATAATAACTTCTTTACCAATCTTTTTAATAGCTTCCCATGGTATAACAGAAATGTATTTTTCAGCAAACAATTGAAGGAATCGGTTACGGTTACTTATTTCTAAGCCTACAATTTGTCCAGTGTCGGCGTTAAATACTAGATCAGCATCACCGAAGTAACCGATGCGGCGGCCATCCTGCAAATTAATTAATTCTTTGTTTTCTAGCTGCCTTAACCGCACAAACCTATCCCCTTTCTTTCACTTCCTTACAGCTTTGTGTTTTGTTGCTAAGATCAAAGAAATTGTTTCTTACGTGCCGTGTCAAGAAGAACGACGGAAAATAAACAGTAGATAAGGTTGAAAAATGGCAATAACTAGTGCTACAGCAGCCATGGGTTCCAACTTTAACCCTAAGATCATCACCTGTTCGGGTATAGTTATTTGCAAGAAATTTTGCAGTAAAAGCAAAGCCAAATATATACCGCCAGCGGTTGCCAAAAGTTCTACGATCGCCTGAGAAAAGGCCGATTCTTGGGGTTCAACAGGTATTTCTCGGTTTTGTTCCCAGATTCTCTGTCTGTGCTGTACTCGCCAACAGAGAGAAAGGTAGAGCAAAACCAGAATCCCCATCAATAAAGCAATCTTTAATATAGCAAACACCCCCTAGACCTCTCTCATAATACTATGCTGAGTTAAGAGAATAGATGCTACCAGCCGGTATGTCCAAAGCCGTTGCTACCGCGAGAAGTAGAAGGCAATTGTTCTACTTCTTCTAATGTTACCTGAATGATAGCGTTGAGGACACACTGGGCAATGCGGTCACCACGGCTAATGGTAACAGGCTTAGAGCCCAGATTTATTAAGAGAACCATAATTTCTCCTCTATAGTCGCTATCTATCGTACCAGGGCTATTTAGCAATGTGAGACCATATTTTAATGCAAGACCACTTCTTGGTCTCAGCTGAGCTTCTAACCCTTTCGGTAAGGCAATGGCGATACCAGTAGGAACTAAAGTTCGATCGCCAGGCATAAGGGTGACTGGCTCTTTTACGGCAGCATACAGATCTAATCCTGCGGCTTCTGGTGTTTGATAGGTAGGCAATGGTAAATCCTTTGCATGGGGAAGACGTTTAATTTTAACAGGTAAGTCTATCATACCATCTCCTCCTCGGTAACTGGGCCTAGCACCACAGTGGCTAATCCTTGTTTTCCGAATAGGTGAGCACAAAGGTTTTGAATATCAGACGAAGCAACCGCGATTATTTTTTCTTTTACTTCCTCCGGCGAAACAAAACGGTTTAAAGTTAGCTCTTGCTTACCTAGTCGGATCATACGGTTAGTAGTGTTTTCCAAGCCTAGAAAAAAGCTACCTAAGACTTGTTGCTTTGCTCGATTCAATTCCGTAGTTGGAATTGGATTTTGAATTATGGCTTCCAGTTCCTGATGGGCTAGCCTAAAGCCTTCTTTTAGATTGTCTTTGCTTAAACCTGCGTAGACGGCAAACAGACCACTATCCTCATAGGCTGTATGATAAGAATAGACAGAATAGGCAAGCCCTTGGTCTTCTCTTATGTGTTGGAATAGTCGGGACGAAAGCCCACCTCCTAAAATACTGTTAGCCACATCAATAACATAATTTTTTTCGTCTTCAGCGGTAACGCCGGGGGCCCCTATGCATAAATGGACTTGTTCTAGATTACGGGTAAAGAACTTGCGATCAGCTCGAAATTGGGGTATTGATGGGTCGAAAGTAGGGATTGGTACTGGGGTCGCAGGCGATAGCAATTTTTCACAGGCAGCCATAACCTGTTCGTGTTTAATGTTTCCAGCCACGGCAACCACCAAGTTGTTAGGAGCATAAAAACGTTGAAAAAAAGAATGTATTTGTTCCGAAGTCAAATTGGCAACACTGTCTCGTGTTCCCAAAACTGGTCGACCAAGAGGATGATTAGCCCAGACAGTCTGAGCCAATAAGTCATGAACAAGTTCATCAGGAGAATCTTCGTACATGCTGATTTCTTCTTGAACAACTTTTTTCTCGCGCTCAGTATCTTCTGGTGACAGTTTGGGGTTAAGAAACATATCGGATAATACATCAAAGGCTAGCATAAAATGCTGGGCCAGCACTTTAGCATAATAGCAGGTGTACTCCTTGGAGGTAAAGGCATTAAGTTGACCACCCACAGAGTCTAGAATTTCCGCTATTTCGCGTGCGCTGCGTTGGTGGGTTCCTTTAAAGAGAAGATGTTCTATTAGGTGCGATATGCCTGCTTCGCTAGGAACCTCCCTCTTAGAACCAACATTTACCCAAAAACCAATTGCTACCGAAGAAAACATTGGGATTTCTTCAGTGACTACACGAATACCGTTTGTCAATATGCTCTTGTGATACAAAACCATCGCTCCCTCCATGCTGCATGAAGATATTATAGCATGCCTAACAATAAGTTTCCGTAAAAGGAGTGAGCACAATAAAAAGCATAAACCCTAAGGAGTTTATGCTTAAAGTTAGCGATGTTATTTACGAGAACTTTTGCGTTTGTCGGTATTATGGTGACCCGGTTGGGCCTTCAACACTTCTTTTCGGGATAGGTTAATACGTCCTTGGCGGTCTATATCAGTTACCTTAACCATAATCTCATCACCAATACTTACTACATCCTCTACTTTACCTACACGATCGAGAGCCAGCTGAGAAATATGCACTAACCCTTCCTTGCCAGGTAAGATTTCCACAAAAGCACCAAAGTTCATGAGCCGAGTAACTTTCCCTAGATAGATGCCACCGACTTCTACATCTTTAGTTAAGAGATCGATTTTATTGGCTGCTTTCTGGGCTGCTTTTTCGTCCAAAGCAGTGATAAATACACGACCATCGTCTTCAATATCAATCTGGACACCTGTTTCATCGATGATTTTACGAATAGTTTTGCCCCCAGGGCCAATGACATCACGAATTTTGTCGGGATCGATCTCTATGGTTAGCATGCGCGGTGCATATGGTGAAATTTCTGATCTTGGTTCCGAGATGACGGCCAGCATTTTATCTAGGATAAATAGGCGTCCTAGTTTGGCTTGAGCCAGTGCCTGCCGCAAGATATCAATAGTAATACCGTCCACCTTGATATCCATTTGCAGGGCATTAATTCCGTTGGTAGTTCCAGCTACTTTAAAATCCATATCACCATTGGCATCTTCTAATCCTTGAATATCGGTTAAGACTGCCACCTTGTTTTCGCCTTTGATTAAGCCCATGGCTACGCCGGCTACAGGGGCTTTAATCGGTACGCCACCATCCATAAGCGCCAACGTACTACCACAGACACTAGCCATGGATGTCGAACCGTTAGACTCCAAGACCTCAGACACTAGGCGAATAGTGTATGGAAATTCACTTTCGTCCGGTATCATAGGTTCAAGGGCTCGTTCGGCTAGAGCACCATGTCCAATTTCCCGCCTCCCTGGGCTACGCATCGGTCTAGTTTCACCAACGCTAAAAGGCGGAAAATTATAATGATGCATAAAGCGTTTTGACTCCTCGACTCCTAAACCATCCAAGATTTGCTCATCGCTTACAGCTCCTAGAGTAAGGTTGGTAAGGACTTGGGTTTGACCCCGGGTAAATAAACCAGAACCGTGAACTCTGGGCAGTAAACCTACTTCTACCGTAATCGGTCGAACCTCATCTAATGCCCGCCCATCGGGCCTGATACCATCTTCCAATACCATACGCCGTACTTCTTCTTTGATCAGACCTTGAATTATTTCAGAGATGTCTCTGGCTTGGTCAGGATAATCTTCGACCAATGTTTCTAAGATTGCCTTTTTGACTTCTTTTAGTTTGCTATCCCGTGCTTGCTTTTCCGGGAAGGTTAACGCGTCTTTAATTGGACTAATCGCCAAGGCACGAACTTTTTCTTCCAGTGAAGGGTCTATTTGATACAAAGGTAAATCCCGCTTAGGACGACCTACCTTGGCTACAATTTCTTCCTGGAATGTCACCAGTTCATTGATAGCTTGTTGTCCAAAAGCCAGAGCCTGCAGCATAGTTTCCTCGTCCACTTCTTTAGCTCCAGCTTCCACCATCATTATGGCATTTGTCTTACCTGCTACAGTGAGATGTAGCCTGCTAACCTCCGCTTGTTGTACAGTGGGATTGAGTATAAAGTCATCATCTACCAACCCAACGATAACGCCCGCAATAGGACCATCAAAAGGAATATCAGAAATAGAAAGAGCCACTGATGTCCCCAACATAGCTGCTATCTCAGGTGAATTATCTTGATCTACTGACAGAACTAAGGCGATTACCTGCACATCGTTATGAAATCCCTTAGGGAATAGTGGACGTATGGGCCTGTCTATTAAACGAGCAGATAGCACTGCTTTTTCACTGGGCCGTCCTTCTCGTTTAATGAAACCTCCTGGGATTTTGCCAGCAGCATACAAACGTTCTTCATAATCTACGGTTAATGGAAAAAAATCAATACCTTCCCGCGGTTCATCGGAACAGCAGGCGGTTACCAAAACTACGGTGTCGCCATAGCGCACTAAAGCAGCACCATTGGCTTGTTTAGCCATGTGACCTACTTCCACGCTGAGCGATCGACCAGCCAATGTGGTACGAAATGTTTCGGGCAAATCTGTAAACCTCCCTTATTTTGCTGTTATTATTTTCGCTACTAAAACTAGTATTTCCTTTCTAGCAGTCATAAAGACAGGCACACCTAAAGACGCAGCAGCATTAGTAAAAAGAGCGGGCCGCCCCGCTCTAGTGCCTAAGACCCAATTTGTCAACTAAACTACGGTACCGCTCAATGTCCTTTGCTTTCAAATACTCCAACATTCCCCGTCTTTGGCCTACCATCTTAAGTAACCCACGTCTAGAATGATGGTCTTTCTTATGTTCTTTCAGATGCTCAGTCAAATAGTTGATACGCTCGGTAAGAATAGCAATTTGCACTTCTGGCGAACCGGTGTCTTGTTCATGGATCTGAAATTTGCTAATGATATCTTGCTTTTTAGGACCACTGATGGCCATTTGTTAAAACCTCCTGTTTTCTAATCCCCACAGTCCCAGAAAACCGTTGGAGGTACGGCAATCCGCGGCTGAGGTTCACACGTTTTGTCACTTGCCAATAATAGTAATGACCAAGCGACCTAAGTTAGTATCTTTTGCTACCAGATCAAAGGGCCGCCCTGATGAGGAGATAAAGCTACGAAAACGGGTAGCTGACGGAACGCGTCCGGGAATGCTATTGGCAGCACTATAAATATCTTCAATAGTGATTCCGTACTGCCTCTCTTCCTGCAAACGTTTCTGAGCATGTTCTGTGATAATTATCTTAAGTGGTGTCATAACCCTGCCCAGCGTGGTTGTCTAATTATGGCATCATCGTTTTGGATTAGTAGTGCATACAGAGCATCTTGAAAAGCAATTGTACCGGCATTTTCGGCTTGCGCTCGTTGGTATATGGTTTCTAATTCCCGCCGTAGACTCTGAAATTCGGGACTCATGCAGATTTCTGCTATTTGAGCTAGCATAGCTTTAAGGTCTTCCTCTGCTAGCTGGTGCGTATTGTCCCGCATCCCTCATCGCTCCTTCTGGCGCCTCCGAAGAAATTCTATCATAATGCCCCGCGATTGTAAACAAAAGGTGGGCAATGTTGGTACGCTTTTGTACCAGCATATGTAAAAATACGCCAGGCTTGTTCTTTGTCTATCTCTATTTGTTGTTTTAGCTCGTCAGAACTAGAAAACTTTTGCTCTGGCCGTAAAAATCTAATAAGCTCCACATACATTGTTTTACCATAAAGGTTTTCATGAAAATTAAAAAAGTAGACTTCTAATCTTGCTGTATTATTGCTGAAAGTTGGCGCTAATCCCACATTAGCTACACCAAACAGGTATTGGTTTTGATACCAGCTACGAACGGCGTAAACGCCAAAACGAGGCCATAGCAAGTTGTCGTTAAGAAGTATGTTTGCCGTTGGAAAACCAAGAGTACGTCCTCGACCGGCTCCGCGGGTAATGCGGCCAGAAATACTAGGCCAACGCCCCAAAGCAGCAGCAGCATTGGCAATATCGCCTTGGTTAATTAGCTGTCTAATTAAGCTGCTAGATATGACTTCTCCATTAATAGTAATCGGGGGAATAACAGTCACAGAAAATCCTAATTCCTGTCCGTAAATAGTGAGCTTTTCTGGTGTACCTTCGCCCTTATGTCCAAAGGTGTAGTTGTACCCCACGGTCACATGCTTTGTTTTTAAAGTTTTGTTGAGCACATCACGCGCAAAAGTTGGCGCTTTTGTAGCTGCAAAAGCTGACGTAAAAGGTAGTACCAGAAAAAAGTCTACACCCAGACCTTCTAGTAATTTAGTTTTATGAGTGAATGAAGTAATTAACTTGGGGGCTTTTGGAGGATTGATTACTCTCAAGGGATGGGGTTCAAATGAAAGAACCATGCTGGGTAAAGATTGCCTATGAGCTTCTTTTATACTAGTGGCAATAATCTGTTGATGCCCTCGGTGCACCCCATCAAAATAACCTAGGGCTACACTTCCTATAGGCAAGGTTACCTTCCAATTGTTCAGTCCTTGCACGACCTTCATTGCGCTAACACTCCTCAATTGAAGACAACATCTGGATTTAGTCTAATTTCTGTACCAGATATATTAAGCTGACCAATACCGAGAAAGGCACCGTTATGGTTATGAACACGCACAGCAGTGTTCTTAGCCCATTTTGTGGACTTTAATATAACAAAATTACCATGGGAAAATAAAAGTTCGTCCTCAGGGGAAAGATTAATAGCTGTCAGATAGGTTACACCTTTTTCCGGAGGCAATAAGTATTTGTCCAGACAGCCATTTACTATAGCTTCTTCTAGTTCAGAAGGTGTAATGCTAGTGTCTATAGTAAAAGGACCACTTTGGGTACGCAACAAAAAAGATAAATAGGCTCCACAACTGAGAGCCTTTCCGATATCAGCGGCCAAAGATCGCATATATGTGCCAGCAGAACAAGTGCACTCGAACAAGGCTCGGGGATGAACCGTATCCGGTTCAAAAGAGAGCAGTTTTAATTCATGTATGTTTACTGGCCTTGGTTTACGCTCTATTTCCAGACCTTGGCGAGCTAGATTATATAATCGCTGCCCGCGCCATTTAATGGCCGACACCATAGGAGGGACTTGCATAAAAGATCCAGTGAATTGTGGCATTACATCTTTTAACTGTCGGAGTTCAAGGGAAACCGGCGAGACAGATTGAATTTCGCCACCAGCATCTAAAGTACTGGTAGTCTTGCCAAAAGTTATTTCTCCCCGATAAGTCTTTGTTCCTTCCAAGTAAGATATTAGGCGAGTTGCCTTACCCACCGCTATTACTAGGACACCTGCGGCTAATGGGTCCAGGGTGCCGGCATGGCCTACTTTTTTAATGCCCAGGAGTCGACGCACAAAGGCTACCATATCGTGTGAAGTAGGACCCGGCGGCTTTAGTAGGTTTATAAATCCATTAACCATTAACCTTTAGCCTCCTGTAGAGCTTGCTGTGCTACGGCTAAGACTTTTTTTTCAGCGGATGCCAATGGTCCCGGGAGAACACAGCCAGCTGCCCGAGGATGTCCGCCCCCTCCCAAACCATGAGCTAATAAACCAACATCAATTAATTCTCGGGAACGTAATCCAATTCTCACCTGACCGTTATCGTCTTCTTTTAGCAGAATTGCTAATTCGGTACCAGCTATCATACGTGGATAATTAATTAATCCGCTGGTATCATCTTCGTTACAAGATTTCAGTACCTGCCGCGGCAAACTGATCCAGGCTATGCGGCCGTCAGATGTGACCTGAAGGCGCGCCAATGCTTCCTGCAAAAGGCGAATTTGAGACAAAGGCTTAGTATCATAAATTCGATCGGCAACTTCCCACGGTTTGACTCCAGTTTGGATAAGTTGCTGGGCAACTTGGTGAACCTGGGCAGTAGTGTTTTGATAGCGAAATCCACCGGTATCGGTATGAATACCAGCATATAGACAAGTGGCTGCATTCTTACTAACAGGAATAGACAAATCCCGCAAGAGGTAAAATACCATTTCAGCTGTGGCCGAAGCCTTTGGATCCACCCAGTTTATTGTACCAAAGAGAGTATTAGTAGGATGATGATCAATGTTTATTATGCAGTCTAGCACCCCCACTTCCTGAGCGATAGGTCCTAACCGGTCTAAATCCCCACAATCAAGTACTATTGCTGCTATACGATCAGATGAAGTATTAAAGTTGGTAGCTATTTCATTGGCACCGGGCAGGAAACGCAGGTTAAGTGGTATTCCGTCTGGGCTAACCAGCTGTACTTTCCGCCCTTGATTCTTGAAGGTTAAACCTAAACCTAAGAGTGAACCAATAGCATCACCATCAGGGTCTATATGACAGCAGATAACAATATCAGTTGTTTTCTGAAGAACGGTTTTTATCTCTGGAAGAAGGGATGTCATCATATTCTGCTCCTTCCCGCAGGCGGTCAATAAAGCTAGTTAGTTCTATACTATAGGCGATAGACTCGTCCAATTTAAAAGTGAGCTCGGGAGTATAGCGCAAACGAATACGTCGGCTGAGCTCTGAACGTAGAAAACCAGTAGCTCGCGCCAACCCTACCAGGGTACTTTTTTTTGCTTCCTCATCACCTAAAATGCTCACATAAGCCGTAACGTGGTGCAAATCTCCAGACAATGCTACCCGTGTAACGGAAACAAACCCAATACGAGGATCCTTCATCTCGTGCTGTATAATATCACTTATCTCTTGCTTAAAGGCCTCCTCTAATCTTGCTACCCGTAGCTTTCCCATAAATTACACCTCCACCTTGAAAAGGCCGTAGCTATTATAGGTTAAAGAGTGGCGGGGATTTCCTCTATCTTAAAGGCCTCTATAATGTCTCCTTCTTTAATATCTTGGTAGTTTGCCAATCCCACACCACATTCATAACCGGCAGCTACTTCTCGTACATCATCTTTAAAGCGTCGTAAAGATCCGATTTTACCCTCGTGAATCACAATACCGTCGCGTACTAGCCGTACCTGGGAATCACGAGTGATTTTACCTGTTTGCACAAAGCATCCAGCGATCGTTCCTGCACGAGGTACGTGGAATGTGGTGCGGACTTCGGCCTGTCCTAATGCTACCTCTCGCAATTTAGGAGCTAACATTCCTTGCATCGCCGCTTTTATATCTTCAATAGCGTCGTAAATCACACGGTATAACCGGATATCGACCTTCTCAGCCTCGGCAGCTTGAGCAGCTTTTCCTTCCGGGCGTACGTTAAACCCGATAACGACCGCACGAGAAGCTGTAGCCAACATGATATCTGTTTCAGTGATGGCTCCTACGCCACTATGGATAATATTGACTTTAATTTCAGGGGTGGAGAGTTTTTCTAAAGCTTGTTGAATAGCTTCCACCGAGCCTTGAACGTCAGCCTTAACTATTAAGTTAAGTTCCTTGATTTCGCCTTCTTGTATGCGTTGGTAAAGTTCATCGAGAGTAAGGCCACCTCTGGTCTGCAGCTCTGTTTCGCGTAGTCGAGCTTTCTCCGCATCGGCCAGTGACCGAGCTACTTTTTCATCAGGTACCACGCGTAAGATGTCACCTGCCTGTGGAACTTCTCCGAAGCCCAGGACAGCTACTGGTATAGAGGGGCCAGCTTCTAGCACGCGATTTCCCTTGTCATTGATCATAGCACGAACTTTCCCCGATGCAGTTCCGGCTACGATGGCATCGCCAACACGAAGTGTGCCTCTTTGTACTAACACTGTAGCCACTGGTCCCCGACCACGATCTAGTTCAGCTTCAATGATAGTACCCACCGCTGGCCGTTTGGGATTAGCTTTCAGTTCCTGCATATCAGCCACTAATAGAATCATTTCCAGAAGTTCATCAATACCTTCCTTGTTCTTAGCCGAAACTGGCAGACAAATAGTCTCGCCACCCCACTCTTCTGCAACTAATCCATATTCAGTCAGTTGTTGCTTTACCACGTCTGGGCGTGCCCCAGGCTTATCAATTTTGTTCACGGCAACGATAATGGGGACATTAGCTGCTTTGGCATGGTTAATGGCTTCTACAGTTTGCGGCATGACGCCATCATCAGCTGCGACCACTAGAACAGCAATGTCTGTTACTTGGGCACCACGAGCCCGCATGGCTGTAAAAGCTTCGTGTCCTGGTGTATCCAAAAACACAATTTTACGACCGTTATAAGAAACTACTGATGCTCCAATGTGTTGGGTAATACCGCCTGCTTCTTCAGCGGTAACTCTAGTATGTCTTATAGCATCTAAGAGAGAAGTTTTACCATGATCCACGTGTCCCATTATTGTAACAACCGGTGGTCGCTCACGAAGTTGGTCCGGTGAATCCTCTGTATCTTCTAATGTGGGAAGCACCTCTTGCATAGGAGCAACTGTAAATCCTAATTTTTCTGCTACTTGAGCCGCAACAGAATAGTCGATAGCCTGATTAAGTCCTGCCATAATACCTCGATCAAACAAAAGCCGCACTATTTGACTTCCAGGCCGCTTTAGTATTGTGGCTAATTCCTGTACTGT
>JAAYWY010000162.1 GCA_012516165.1 Bacillota bacterium | reverse complement strand
CAATCATAGCGAAGTCCCCGGCCAAACGAGATTTATATTCCGGGTTCTGGATACGTTCTACGTTATATTTAACGGCTTCAGCTGTAAACGGCTCGCCGTTATGGAACTTAACATCTTTCCTTAGTTTAAATTCCCACGTAGTGTCATCTAACGCTTTATACGATTCGGCTAACTTTGGCTCCACATTGCCTTCCGGAGTGCGCCATGTTAGCGCATCGTAAAGATGGAACAGAACCGAGGCCGTATACGTTCCCACTCCCTGATGCATGTCCAAGGTAGCAGCTTCTTTGCTCATGGCAATAACCAACGGCTTGGTGTCCTCGCTTTTGCCTGTTTCGGCTGGCTTACTGCACCCAGCCACGACGGTAACTAGTAATACAGCTACCAAGAGAGTGGTTAACCTGCGGTTTAACCTCATTATACTTATCTCCCTTCAATTGCAAATATAGATGGGGATACTTCGCACTCACAAGGATTACCAAATACCACAAAAACCTGGTTAGTTTCAATAATAAATAAGGAAGCGTAAATAGTAACCGATCCCTTTCCAGTATCATCTTTATGGCGGCAGACACAGTTTTGGGGATACCCCTCATGGTCTCTGGCAATAGACCAGATATCGTGCACACTCTCGGCGGTAGCCAAAAGTTCCGTTATTCGCCTAAATCTACTGTAAGAAGATGGCCCCTCAGCCACAGTTGGGGACAAGTAACTATACTCTGGTGATAAGAAATGGTTAGTACGTACAGCAGTATCTGATGGTTCAAACAACGTCGCCTTGTCCCTGGTTACTTCAAAACCAGCCGCTTTCCCAGCAGAAGCCAGAACATAATTCAGTCCGGTAAGCCGGGGCGTAGCTTCCTGGTACTTGGGAGCGTCTTCAATTGTACTAATGTTCTCGGCCAAAAGATGAGAGTTGGGTAAAATTTCGCCCTTATTCACTTCCGCTGGATCAAACGGTGTCCGCGGACACCACACACCGCTGGTCGTCACCGCTATACCACGACTGGTAAGAACGCTACCGGGAAAAGTAACAATACCGGCTAGACCTACTTCTGCCATCTCCAGCCCATTGGGATACTGGCGCAATAGCACCACATGTTCATATGGACCCTCGCCCATATCCCGCGTCTTCACTGCCACAGTGTGGGTATTACCATTTTGATCCGTTAACACCTTGGTAAACTGACTACACTCTTGCTGCAACCATCCCAGGACAAAATACAAAGGTAAGTTGATAAGAGCAATCTCTTCTAGCGGCAACTCACTCCCTTCAGCTAAACCTTGAAGCTCCTGCCATAATTCTGGTTGATATTGGGAAACAAAAGCCTCGTTCTCTTTTAACAGTTTCATTACATTGGATTCCAGGCGGTCTCCAATACGTTGGCGTACTACTTCTAAGTTACAGCGGATAAGGTCTTTAGCCGCACGGCCATGGACCACACCTTGTTCATACGGGGTACCTGTTAGTTCAATAACTCGTTTTTTGTACTCTGGCTCGGGATTGAGCACTGTAACATTAAATATCGACACCCATATCAAACCCCCTAATTTAATATTTGAGATCTAATTTAGATACAAACTCTAGGTTATCAGGGTTAAAACCCAACCGAACCACACAACCTGGTGTTAAAATAAAGCGTCTGCCTTTAGTTTCCTGCAAACTGTCGCGGACCTGTTTTTCAATCTCGGCCTGGCTGCCGCCGTGCAACACCCAGCGATCCAGTCCGCCCATCAAAGCTTTATCGGTAACCTTTAGGGCTTCAGCCAAAGAAGGAGGCGTTTCCCATACATGCCAGTTGAGAACTTGGACAGGATAATCCTTCACTAGATCAAACATAATATCCTTCCCGTGAATGTGCAGTACATTAAACCATGCTCCCTGAGCAGCATCAAGAGTGGCAATATCGTACGGACACCCAAACTCCCGGTATTCTTCTTTAGTTAGCAGCGTAGTGGATGCCATTTGCGTAGCGCAAAACACTCCATCAACGCCTTCTGCTAATAGTGCTGCCACCAAGCGCCGCATGGTATCGGTGATTACTTCTAGAGCGCTATGAACTGCAGCCGGGTGGGAACGAATGTAAGTTGTTATCTGGCCTTCGCACATTTTTTGGGCCACCGTGAGCGGACTAAACACCGTACCTAAAATTGGCACTGAGCTGGGAAGTTGGTGACGGATTAAACGAATATGCTCTAGTTCGCGCGAAAACGCATCAGCCGACATGGCCACCGGTTTTAGATGAAGCCAATCATTAGCCGTCTTAATGGCCCCGCTCACCACTTTGGCCGGTTCCTGAGAAAAATCTATTTCACAAGGCCACTCTTCTAAGCAAAAGCAGCCGTTGGGCATAGACTTAACAAAATCAAGTTGAAAACGATGCCAAAATTCCACTGTGGCTTCAGCTAAAGCTACCGGATCACGGTCGATCTCATGAAAATGACGCCAAAAAGCAAAGGGAATCTTATCTACCGGTTTTCCTGCTATAGCTGCTTCTATTCGTTCACGACTATTCATTACTTCTTACATCTCCCTGTTAGCGAAACATTTCCTCGTTAATAAGCCCGGATAGCTCACGCCCGGAAACGGCTAAATCTTGGCCAGCAATGGCTGAAGCCAACCGTATACAACCCTTTATCGTTGGCACATCCACACCGGCCTGGGTAGCAATAGCCGCGAGCGGCACCAAGCCAAAACTTACATCTTCGGTAAAATAGCGGTGGTTAAGGCTGGTAGGCGACAGTGCTGCCTTATGCACCGGACTATACTTTAGTACTTCATATAAGTCATCGCCATAAACTCCCTGGTCCTGATAAAAATGTATTAGCCAATCTTTAGTAGACCGAACAGGCAGCTTTAGATGCCGCAAAATAGCCATTCGTTCCTCGTCCAGTGCTTCCATCAGCCGCGCTGTACCAGGGCTAACCCCTTGGGTAAATAGCTTAAAGGGAACCCCGCTTTCCTCAAACAAACCCAAATTACAAATCATCAGCGGCGGATGGATCACCGGATTGATCTCATTTAAGCTGCTTTCTAAGATACTCGAAGCAGCAGTAAAACTTCCGGGCCACAGCTCATCTAGTTGCTGAACCACAGCCATTGACTGGGCATGGTTGCCTGCGGCTAGTAAAATGCCTTTTTTAATGCCCCGGATCCAGACAGCGTCATCCCCTTCCTTGCGGCAAGCAAAAGGAAAAGCCGATGTTTCTGCCACCGTAGCTTCTTGGCAACCATGAGCTGCCAATATCTGCTTAAATTCCAACGCACCGCCAACATAACCAGGAGACAACACCAACGGCTGCTCCGGTCTCAAGTAGGGAGCACAAACCGCTGCCAACGCCCGCTGCCCATAGGCTGGCACCACTGCTATTGCCAAGTCAGCCCCGGCCAGCGCCACTTCCATGTCAGTGGTAACTGTCTCCAGCCGAGCACAGCCCTCGCCAGTAACACCCCTTAGCTTTATCTCCTTCGTCTCTCTGATTGCCTTTAAGTTGTCAGCAAAAGTCGGAAATTCATACAGCCGTACTTTATGTCCGCGGTGGGCTAAATCAGCAGCCACACCAAACCCGCCGTTGCCAGCTCCGAGCACCGCAATACGCATAGCTGTCACTCCTATTTTAAGCCTGCAAAAACCCGCGGGGACTATGGGTTAAGAACTCTGGCCCTTTTTCCGTAATAAGCACCGTATCCGAATGTTGAATTCCCCCTAAGCTGCCGATACGCAGCGATGGTTCAAAGCTGAACACCATTCCCGGTACAAATTCTATTTCCACCCCAGGTCCCAATGAAGGATACTCATGGGCACCAAGGCCGATCCCATGTCCCACCCGGCCCGGCAACATATCTTGATACCCGTAGCGTTTCATCACTCCCGTTGCCGCAGCATATACATCTTGGCAGCTATAGCCCGGCCTCAGATAGTCAGCAGCCTTGGCTCTCGCTTCTAGGATCGTATCAAAGGCCTTCGCCGCCTCCGGCGCTACTGGCTTCATAGCCACAGTACGCTCGTTCTCGGCATGATAGCCTTGCATTGCTGTCCAAATGATAGATAGCGTCAACTCACCCGGTTCAATCACCTTGTCGGTGGAAATCTCCGCAAAATAGTTCATCCGCTGGCCACTTAAACAATAGCACCACAGCGAGTT
>JAAYWY010000161.1 GCA_012516165.1 Bacillota bacterium | reverse complement strand
GTTAGTGGCTGGGTGCCATCGGCAGCCCCCGTCTACTATTCCAGCGGTGCCCCTTCAGCCAGCGGAAACCATAGTTGCTGATGGGCAAACCATGGAGCTTAAGCTCCACTTTATCACCGATGGTCACGAACAGATCGAAAAGCGGGAGGTTCCGGCTACGGTAGCTGTAGCGAGAACGGCTATTTTGGAGCTGGCCAAAGGACCTTATGATTCCTTGAACGAGCAAAAAGTACTTCCTCCCGGCACACGGCTAAGAGATATTGCCATCTTAGATGGTATCGCTTACGTAGATTTTTCCCGTGAATTTAGAGATAACCACTGGGGTAGTTTGGCCAGCGAGCTCGATACTATTTATTCTGTAGTGAACACCTTAGCGGAATTCAAGAGTGTCCGGGCAGTACAATTTTTGCTGGAAGGAAGCCCAATTAAAACCATTGGTGCCGGGGCAGTAGATTTGACAACACCGGTGAGACCATCTCCCGTGACGCCTGAATTGTATACAAAAGTAAGCACTAAAATCGAGGCGGCAGCAGGAACCATGCTACCTTGGAGTTCTTGGATTAATCGCGAGGAACGGGTAGGCTTTCGCGAAGGGTTTCCTGATCGGGTGCTGGCAGCTGATACCGACGGCGACGGTGCCGATGAGCTTATTGTTACCCACGACAAGCACCTTGGTATTTGGAAACGACAAGATGGCATCTTTCGACAGGTGTGGGAAAGAAAATTCAACTCTCAGCCGCGGGTTTTGGTAGCGCCGGTGGACAAAGGTCAATCCTGCCATGTAGTTGTCGGCACAGAAGAAGGGTTGTACATTTTTGCCTGGGATCAAGGAACATACAACCAATTGGGCTGGCACGGTATTGGAGGCGTGCTTGTGGATATGGCTGCTGGCGATACAACGGGAACAGGGCGGGGACAGATTTTGGCTCTGATCGGTGCCCACGGCCGAACAAATGTCCGAGCCGAGAGCAATTCGGTTATTATCTGGGAATGGAACGGCGAAACGTATATAATGAAAAGAGAAGTGGATTTCAATGCCCAAAGAATCCTCGTTGAGGATATTAATAGCGACGGCTGCGACGAAATTTTAGCCATTAACCAAGATGGTCTAACCGTTTTCAGCTGGCAAGGCGCTGCCTATGTGGAAACGGCTAGCAACCCAGTATTCGGTGCTGCATATGCAGCGATACTTACTGCCGACTTAACTGGTGACGGCCGACCGGAACTTATTATCAGAGATAGCAACAGCCCATATCTTTATGTATATACCTGGCAGCAAGGAGGGCTGTGCAAAATATGGCAAGGGGCTCCTTGCGATGTGGGCCTAAGCTGGGAGCTATTTGCTGGACCGGGGCTAAATGGGCAGACAGCGCTTATTGCCAATACCCAGGAACGAGGTTGCTATATGGTGTACCAACGAGGAGAGGACAGCTGGCAGACCAAGGCGATAACCGGTACCAGCGGCGAAGAAATACTGACCATGGCCGATGTGGATGGTGATGGAAAAATGGAGATAATCTTTCGCCGTTGGCAGCTACTTTCTAGCCCAACTAAATGGATTTATGTCGGCTACTCTAGCGCCTAAGGAGGAAGGGAGAGCAATATGCGAAACAAAAAAATAATTAGTGTTTTTAGTGTTTGCCTAGTGGTTATGGTGGCTTTAGCTGGATGTAGTCTGCTACCAGCCAAAAAAAACAACGAGGTTAATCTGCCGCCGACGGCACCGCTGGATTGCGACGGCTATGGCGAGCTTTTTATCTTGGCTACGATAACAGGCGACTTTATGCCAGCACCATCAGGAGTGGCGGTCAGCCCTAAAGGTGATATCTACATCACCGATGCTGCGCGGCAGTTAGTGTTAGCTTTCCCGCACGGAGATGTTAGCGCCACGCCCCAAGAGATTGGCGGCGAGGGCAGCGGGCTAGGACAGTTCGTGCATCCCCGGGAGATAGTTGTGGATAAGGAAGGCAACCTTTATGTTTTAGACGATGGTAACTCGCGGGTGCAAAAGCTTAGCCCCGACGGCAAACCACTCGCCACCTTTGGCCAGCGGCAGGATTTTAGCGCCTATTTCAGCCTGCAAGACGGCTATGACGAGCCACTTAGCGCCCTGGCAGTGGATAAGTCCGGAAACGTTTATGTAGGTTTAAGCGGCGCCAACTACGACATTTCCCCCCATGCGATAGTAAAATTTTCCCCCACCGGTGACAAATTATGGGAAATACAAAGTACTTTAGAAGGCGATATTGATCTTTTGCCTTTTGCTTGGCCCGATGGCATTGCTGTGGGGTCCGATGATACGCTGTATGTGGCCCATGGGGCTAACGGTGTAGGCAAAGTATTGGTATTACCACAACGAGATGGACAGCCCACTAAAGATGGAGCTCTTCATTTTGCCCCTATTGGCAAAGGCCAAGGAGAGCTTATGCATACTCCTGGTGGTATTGCCTTGACCCCTGACGGGGATGTGTTGGTGGCCGATACCTACAACAACCGGCTGCAGCTGTTTCGTTCGGATGGGACTTTAAAAGCTATGTACCGCCTCAAGGGTTTATCCACCAGTGAGTTTGATAAGCCCACTGCCCTGGCTGTGGCTGCCGACGGCAGCGTTTTTGTAATCGACAGCGGCAACAAACGGGTCCTTAAACTACATCTCGTACCGCCTGCTGCCTCGGACCCGGCCGCCTGAAAGCCGTAAACTACCCCGGCGGGGTATGGGTAAAGGCGGCCGCCTCGCACGTCCTGTGCTCGGCTCCGCCTTCAAGCCTCGTTTCGCCAAGACTGCTTAACGCTTCCCTTCAAGGTCGCTGGCCCGGAAATTGGGCACGAATGTTGCTCCGAAAAAGGTTGCAGGGCATTCCCCCAAGCACAGCTTGTTCGTTCTAATGGCCAGTGCGGAGCGCGGGGAGGCCCTGCAACCAAAGCACTATAAAGGGTGTAGCGTTTAGCGTTTGTGCTACTGGACAACGCTTGTACAACAACAGGAGGATATTAAGGGAGAGGGGAATTACCGTGACAACAGAGCCTATATTGCTACCGCCAGGACGCGGGCGGCCTATTTCCCGCTCCTACAAAGTGGCAATAACCTTAGCCGTTGCTTTCGCTGTGTTTATGGCCAGCGGCAGCATGAGGCCTTTTGTTTATCAGGAGGCTTGCCAGCTGGCCAGATGGCAGCTTCAGCGGCAGTTGAACGATTGGCCCAGCATAGAAAGTGAGCATTTTATAGTCAAATACCAGCCCACGGACGAAAACGCAGCGGCCATTGTGCTGAAAGCAGCAGAAAAAGCCTACAGCATTGTTACCCAAGAAGTCGATTTTGTTCCTCCCGGCAAAACCTTAGTGGTGGTACATCCCACCGCCGAAGAACTTAATTCAGCCTTTGGCTGGTCGTCGCAAGAGAGCGCTGTGGGGGCATATTGGGGTGGTGCTATCCGGGTTTTATCCCCTAGTGCTTGGATTGGCGATACCAGCTTGGAGTTGGTAAAGGAAATATTTTGGGCAGCCGGTCCCATGGTGCACGAATTTACTCACCTTGTCCTCGATTATAAAACAGCTGGCAACTATCCGCGCTGGTTCAGCGAGGGTTTAGCGCAGTACCTAGAGCTGAAACATTGCGGTACAACTTTAAGTTCTGGCTTCGATTTACATCTAAAACAGCTTTATTCCATCCAAGAATTGGGAAATTTCAGTCAGCTAGACGATGAACTGTTAGCTTACGAACAGGCTTTGTCCATTGTGCAGTATTTGACCGATATATACGGCCCCCAAATAATTGAGCAAATTGTTAATTCCTTGGCCCAAGGGCAATCTTTTCCCCGTGCCCTAAAGACGGCCGGTATAAAATCCCCGGCAGCCTTAGAAGAAGCATGGTTACAATGGCTACAGTTGCCGGCAGGAATTTGACCACATTAGGACGAAGCTATGGTATAGAGGTGAAGACCATGGCCGAAAAAATATTAGTAGTAGACGATGAAGAACCAATTGCCGATATTTTAGAGTTTAACCTTAAAAAAGACGGGTACCAAGTAGAATTGGCCTTTGATGGCGAGCAAGCCCTGGCAAAAGCCCAGAGCTTTCAGCCGGACTTAGTTGTTTTGGATATTATGCTCCCCAAATTAGACGGCTGGCAAGTGTGCCAACGCCTGCGTCAACATTCTACTGTGCCTATTATTATGCTTACGGCCAAGGACGAAGAAACCGACAAAGTCCTCGGATTGGAATTAGGAGCCGACGATTATGTAACCAAACCGTTTAGTCCCCGTGAACTCTTAGCTCGGATACGGGCTTTGCTGCGGCGAGTGCAGTCGTATAAGATTCAGGACGGCAATATGGTGCAGCTGTCCTTTGGCGATTTGAGCATTGACCTAGAAAGCTACGAAGTCCAAAAACGAGACCAAGTAATAGACCTTACAGTCCGGGAGTTTGAGCTGCTTAAATTCCTGGCCCTCTCCCCTGGGCGGGTTTTTTCCCGCGAAACATTGCTGGAGAAGGTGTGGGGATACGACTTTTATGGCGATATTCGCACCGTAGATGTTACTGTGCGCCGCCTGCGGGAAAAAATTGAGGATGATCCCGGCAACCCAGTCTATGTACAAACCAAACGGGGTATAGGCTACTATTTTAGGGGGCAATAGATTGAAAAGCATCCAGGGGAAGATGGTGGTTCTTTATATTCTCCTGGTCTTAATTGCCATGGAGATCATTGGTGTCCAATTGGTACAGCGGCTGCAAAATTACTATGACAGCAACTTTCGCACCACACTGGAAACCCAGGCCAACTTGTTGGCCAGCTTTGCTGTGCGCTACTTTGCCGGGGAGCAAAGCGAAGCCTACTTAGGCGATTTGGTGGATGATTTTCGTCTCCAAACAGGAGCTCAAATTACAGTGGTGGATGCAGGGGGTATGGTACTGGCCGCCAGCGGTGACCAGAAAGAACAATTGGGAAAGCGGTTACAGCAATCACATCTGACCCGGGCCTTAAGCGGTGTCCCCGCGGCGGAAGTTCGGCGGGAATCCCAGCAGCGGGCCCGGAGTTTGTACTTAGCGGTCCCGGTTAAGCGCGGCAATCAAGTGGTGGGAGCTGTGGGACTAAGTTCTTCCTTAAGCGAAGTGGACCGTACTTTGAACGAGATCAAAGGAATCTTTCTTAAAGCTACTGTATCAGCCCTTGCTGCCACAGGTGCCTTGGGCTTTGCCTTAGCTCGCACCATCACTGAACCTATCCAAGAAGTGACCCGACAAGCGGCAGCCATAGCCGCTGGCGATTTTGGCGATCCCGTGACTGTGCACTCCGAAGACGAAGTGGGCCAGCTGGCGGCGATGTTCAATTATCTGAGAGAACGCCTGCAGGAAAATCTGACGGCTTTGTCCCAGGAGAAAGAAAAAGTAGAAGCGGTACTGGCGAACTTAAACGACGGCGTAATAGCCCTTGATCCCACTGGTAACATTGCCCTGATCAACCCGGCTGCTCTTCGTCTACTGAAGTGGGCCGGTAAAGGGGATCAAGATAATATTAGCGGTCAGTCCCTGGCCCAGGCTTTTCCCAAGCTGGATTTGGCGGAAGTCCTAGAGGAAGCGGCCTCTGGTCAGGTTGTAACCCTCAATTTGGTGGGAGAAGGTACGGGGGGACGAATTATCCGAGCACACCTAGCGCCGTTTTCGGCGGATAGCGCACAGCCAGGCATTGTCATTACCCTGCAGGATATTACCGACCAAGAAAAACTGGAGTCCATGCGGCGCGAGTTTGTGGCCAATGTATCGCATGAACTTAGAACGCCGCTGACCACGGTGAAAAGCTATGTGGAAACCATCATGGACGAGGACGATTCATTGGAGCCAGACCTCAGACGACGGTTCCTGACGGTGGTCAACAGCGAAGTGGACCGGATGACCCGTCTGGTGCGCGACCTACTGCAGTTGGCCCAGCTGGATGCCGGGCGGGTACGGTGGCAAAAACGGCCGCTTAATATGGGTGCTTTAGCAGCCGAGGTACTGGAGAGTTTCCAGGTACAAGGCGACCAACACCAGCTATCCCTGAACCTTCAGGTAGCACCCGATCTGCCGCCGGTAGCGGCCGATCGCGACCGCATAGAGCAGGTACTAACCAACCTTATCAGCAATGCCATTAAATTTACCCCGGCCGGTGGCTGTATCCAGATATCGGTGGCGCTGAACGCTAACCATATGGTGCAAACCAGTGTTAGCGATAACGGGATTGGTATTCCTCAAGAAGATCAATCCCGTATTTTTGAACGCTTTTACCGCGTAGACAAAGCCCGTTCCCGGTCCATGGGAGGAACGGGACTGGGGCTATCTATTGCGCGGCAAATAGTAGAGGCCCACGGTGGAAGTATCGAACTTCACAGCGCGCCCCAAGAAGGCACCACAGTAAGTTTTGTCCTACCGGTTTATACCGAAGGCGGGGAACAAAGCTATGCTTGAACACATCAAGACCGGGCTACTCATAGCCTTAGTAATAATCAGCATCAGTCTTAGCTTTCTTATTTGGCAAGGACTGCCACCTGCGGCCACTAGCACCAACAGTTCTTTTTCGGGGGGGACTTTTTGGGGGCCAGGGATTGATGTGCAGGAACTTATGGTGCCAGCGCGGATAATAGTTCACTTAGGCGAGGACAAGCATAGCGTGCTTTACCCTGAAACAGATCTTTTTAATCAGACCTGGCATCCCCTGTTAGATGTGTTGCAGCAACTGGGCGGATACCGTGGCGACCAATTAAAAATGCAGTCCCTTAATGAAGCCAAGTGGGGTGCTGCTCAAGAGAGTATGTCGATAGAGCTGGTGTTTGATTATCCAGCCGACACCGAGCTCTGGGGCCAGATATTAGGTTACGATCAAGTACCGTCGGCTCGCTGGCCAGTTAAACGGATGCTGTTTGTAGTCCAGCCAAAGCCGGAGCTGTTCTTGGCGTCCTCCACCGGCGAGGACTTTGTCCAGATGGAATTACCTGGTGACAGCACTAAACTGGAGCTTGCTTTCCAGCAGCTTTCGTTAAGCGAGCTGTCACCTTATACTAAAATGGTCGATATACCTGCTCTCTCCTGGGGTCTCTTTTTGCCGGAGGACGATTTATCCTACCCTGTCCTGAGGTTAAGGGGCGAAGATTTGGAACCAAAAGCAGTAGCAGGCAGCTTTTTTGCTGACTTGTCACTGACCAGACGCATTAACGAGCGCGATGGGGCCACGATATACAGCGATGGCCGCCGTGGTGTCCGTGTTTGGTCCCAGGGGCGGGTAGAGTATAGCGCGCCGGAAGTGCTCTATGGGGTACGGTTACCCTGGGGCCAAGCCCTTAAACGGGCTGTCCGTTTTGTTACCCAGCATGGCGGCTGGCCAGTCACCATGCGCTTGACCCGGCTGCAAGAGATTACTGCTGACGACGGCCGCGTATTTTATAATTTGGCCTTTCGTCAGTACGAACACGGACTGCCTTTGGCCACTGCACAAATAGAGCTGGAACTTTCTGACCGTGGCGTGGCTTCTTATCGGCGAGAAGTATGGCTACCCAGCCACGGCAGCAGAATGCAATTGCTGTCTCCTGCTGTGGCCTCCACGCAGGTAGCTGAACTAATAGCCGAAGGAAAACAACTGATAGATGTGTACCCTGGCTATGTCATAGAAACAAACCAGGGGCCTAACCCGGCGCTGTACCCGGTCTGGTTGGCGGAATTAGCCGATGGCCGCGTAATGGCGCTGAAACCACCCAAATAGCGGAGGTGGAAGCCCATGAACTGGAAACGGGCCAAAAGTTTGCTCCTGATCTGCTTTTTGCTGCTGGATCTAATGTTGGTTCAGATATATATGGGGCTTCGAGCCGAAAGCCGAGGACATGCTGCTGGGACCGGTGTGGATCCCGAGATTATCAATCAGTTAGCAGAAAACAACATAACCTTAGCTACTGACCTGCCGCGCGATACACCGGAGCTAACTTTGCTTCGTGTCGGTGTAATGCGACAAAACCCCTATCCCTTAGCGCTGACCTTTTTTGGCACCCTGGAAGGCGTATCTTCGGTCCGCCTAGAGGACCCCCTCCTTTCGGCCTCCTTTAGCCGACAGGGGGAAGAATTGCTAGTTTATACCAGCGGGGTTACCGTTTATACCTGCCACGGGCTAGAGCAAACCGGCGGTAACCAAAGCAATGCCGAGGCCCAAAAACGGGCTCAGCAGTTTTTGGCGAACCATGGGGGATTAGGTGAGCTGGAACTTTGGCGGAGCACACCTTACCGGCGGCAAGGAACTTATCTAGTGGAGTTTAACCAGACATGGCAAGGGCGGCCACTGGTAGGGGCCAGCGGAGCTGTGGTGGTGGTCACCCCAGCAGGAGTGGAGAGCTGTTGGCGCCGCTACCTGACTGTGCTGGGGGAAAGCGGTGTCCCCAAAAGCGTAGTGCCAGCTGAAGAAGCTCTGCTAACCCTGGCTCTTGAGCGACCGCGTCCCGAAGCTGCCCCGCTTGTTATTAAGGAAGTAATCCTGGGATATTACAATAAAATCTACAATGCCGATGAATGGGAAGCTGTTCCTGTTTGGCGTATTTGGACCGGTGGCGATGCTTATTTTTATATCAATGCTTTTACTGGGGAGCTGGAAGCATTGTAGAGGGATTGTTAACTATTTACCATAGACAGCAGCTAAAAGGAAGCCATGGTAACAGCTGCCAGCTAATTGAATTTGCTTTCATAAGTGACTAGAGGGATAATTAAGGAGATGTAATGCGTATTGTAACTTTGCACAGGGATTGCGAAGAAATGGGGGGAAATATTGACGCTATAACGCTGGTTTTGGACGCCCTTTGGACGTCCGTTGGTTACCCTGCTAATTGTTAGGCATATAACTAACAACTTTGAAATAACGAGAAAAAAGGAGGGAAAGCTATTGCGAAGGTTATCTCTTTAGCAGATATAAAGATAATTGTTTGATAGGTGCTTTTTCTTTATGCTATAATAGTATTCGGGTTCTTCTATCCTGGTATTCCAGTATCCTAGTTGGTATCCCAGTATCCTAGTTGCCAGATGAATCAACTAACTTCCGGAAGAGGTGGTGATGTTTTTGGCAATTGAAGCCC
>JAAYWY010000278.1 GCA_012516165.1 Bacillota bacterium | reverse complement strand
CCCATCGGTGGCCACCTGCACAGCCTCTATCGGTATCTCAACCTGCAAACCTGTTGCTGGCACTAACCGATAGCGATTTGTCCGGGCGGCACTAACTGTATTTACCGACCTATTGAAAGTAAGGACCACTGTAGTGAGACTAGTTGCCTTGCCCGTAGCACTGAGTGTGTCTGTCCCCGGTGGTTCTGCTGGGGTCTGTTCCTGGCTACCTTGCTTTTTCCATACTTCCCAGATGACAGCCGCCGCCTGGTCACGCGTAGCTGCCTGGGTAGGAAAGAGAAAACCTTGATCCGTGCCAGATATAAACCCTTTGGCCACGGCTCGGGCCACGTCCTGTTTTGCCCAGGCGGACACCTGGGTCCCGTCTTTAAACCGCGTAAGAAAACTGCTGCTAGCTTCCGTTTCATCCTTAAGCGCCCTTACCACCATACTGGCCATCTGCTCACGGGTCAATCCCTCGAAAGGACGGAATTTGCCGGTGGTATCGCCCTTGATAACACCATGATAAGCAGCCGTCTCCACATATTTATAAAACCAATGTTCTTGGCGTACATCACTAAAGGTGGGCGGATAAGAAACAGCTTGCGGCAAACCAGTCGCTAGCACGAGCATCTTAATAAAATCCGCTCTAGTTACTGGTTCTCGCGGCCGGAACTTATCGCCAGAGCTGATAATGCCCGCCGCCACGAGGTCATTTACTTTTGCCTCCACCCAATGTCCTTTCAAATCAGCAAAAGTCTCTGCTGCCTGTACCGGCGGTGAAGTAGTGCTAAACAAAAGCAAAGTTACCAGAATAAGCGCGAGGTGCCGCGACCACTTTTCCTCCATAAAACTCCTCCCCAACCTTACAGTATTAATCATTGTATTCGCCCCGGGAAAAAGAAAATCCTCCCAAGGGAGGGAGGATTCTGCTAAACCTTCTAGTCTTCGGCTCTAATTTCGTAAACAATTCCACCGCGGACAGTAAGTTTAACCTCTAGGCCAACTTTAAGTTCATCCAGGGTAGTTTTTTGTTCACCAAAGAAACAGTTCACCTTTTCATCCACCTGGTACTCGCATACACAGCCGTCTTCATCTTCAATGCTGACCGTTATCTGACTTCCCAGTTTAACTTGTACCAATTTTCCTTCTACCGTTCGCTCGCTATCGTAGTCTGGGGATTCAGCCCAAACGGCCACTGCCTTATCACCTACTACTTTCAGCTCTACTTCCCAGCCCACTTTAAGGGCATCTAAGGTGCTAACTTTATCATCTAACCAGATGCGGGTATCGTTGGTCACATTATAGGTATACTGGCGACCAGCTGCAGTCCGAATACTAACAGCTGGGTTCTTGCCTAGAACTAAAGCCGTAATTTTACCTTCTACTTCTTCTTCCTTCGGTTCCTCCCGCTCAGCCTCTATCTGTAAAGCCTCATCATCTAGCGCCCACACACGAACCTGATCCTTAGGCTGCAGTTCTTCTAATACCGTTGTTTTGCCGTTCAAGCATATCTTCGTGCGGGCGGTTATTCTAAAGGTATAACTTTGACCCTGGTTATCTTCTAGGGATAGCGATGGTTTCTGCCGCGTAACTATCGCCGTAACCTTGCCGGAGATCTCTTTCTGGTCGGATTCTGCTGCAATCTCAATGGCCCAGATGGCTTTATCTTCTTCAATACCGACGACAGTTACTTCTTGCCCTAATTTAAGGTCACTTAAAAACACTTCTCGTCCATCTAGGATTATCACTGTCTTGTCTGTCACCAAAAAAGTCGTCTCGGATCCATTTTTCGTATTTACTGTAATGGCTGATCCTTGGCCCAAGGCAAGGGTGCTAATGGTACCTTCAACAGTCAGTTTTTTTTCGGCTTGATTCTCAGCCCGGATATACACCACTTCTACCAGACCGCTTTTTCGCGTTACAACCAAGCGTACCCGCTGGCCGGCCTCTAAATCTTTTAAGTCAGCTCTTTTTCCATCCACATAGATAATACACTCGTCGCTAATGGTATAGGTGTATGTGTCTTGTTTAGTTTTTACTGTTACACTTGGATCTTCCTTGCTGCTTCCTAGCTGCACACCCACAACTTCGCCATATAGTTCCGTTTGCTGTTGCTGTGCCCCAGTAGCTAAACGGCTAAGTATTAGCGATAGAATCTTGGCCATCTGGCCACGGTTTACCAAGTCATAAGGCAGCCACCGCCCATCTGGTGTGCCTATCATAATACCCTTTTGAACCACCAGAGTAACATAACCTTTTAAGTTATCCGGTAAATCATTAAGATCGCGAAGATCAGGCAAGGTGAAATCCCCTAACCAGTCGTCACCCTCAAACAAGCGGCTAATATACTGGGCCACGTCTAGGCGAGTCGCCTTTTGGCCGGGGCGCAACTTGCCCAATTCCGGCTCAGTAATTAACCCTTCTTCAAGAGCTACGCGCACATAACCGCGCGCCCAGGCCGGAACATTAGACATATTTCGAACTGTCTCTTTATCCTGTTGATACTGTATGGCCTTTTCTTCTAATCCCAACGCTCGCACTAACATAACCAAAACCTGAACGCTCTCCACACTGTCGTCCGGGGCAAAGAGGTCTTCCTTTACACCTTGGAAAATACCCGCTGCTGTCAATTGTTCAATGTAGTCTTTAGCCCAGTTCTTTTCAATATCTTTAAACTTAATCTTGGGCCCCTGTCCTGTATTGCCCTCCTTTGGTGCTGCCAGCCCCACCTGGGGTATCAAGCTTAACAGTAGGGTTAACAGCACCAAGACCGTGGTTATAAACCGCACTGTTCGTTTCATAACCCTGATGTCCTCCTTTTACCTGATTTAATGCTTTATAGCACTAAGTTACATTTTCTTTTAGGGGCAGTAATTGGAATAGGGGCGCAGTCGCACCCCATATTTT
>JAAYWY010000160.1 GCA_012516165.1 Bacillota bacterium | reverse complement strand
TGGCATTTGCAACTTACCTTAGCGCTATTTATCCGCTAACGTCCCTTACTATCAAACTTGTGGCTATTGGCGTAATTGTCTTTCTTACTGCTGTTAACTGCCTGGGAGTACGCTTCGGTGGAGCAATTCAAAGCATATTTCTGGTAGCTAAACTAGTTCCGATCCTTCTCATCGCCGTAGTGGGAATCATTGCTGGCACAGCCACTAATCCCATGACCGTAATTCCAGAAGGCACCGGGCTTATTAGTTCTTTTGGTATGGCCTTGATAGCTTCGCTATGGGCTTTCGATGGTTGGAATAATATCAACAGTGTAGCCGAAGAAATTAAGGATCCAGCTCGTAACCTGCCGCTGGCAATGGTACTGGCCATTGGCGGTGTAACTACCATCTATGTCATCTTTAACTATGCACTGCTACGGGTTCTACCCGCTGCCACCATAGCCCAAGATCCTAAGCCCGCAGCAACCGCAGCCAGCATTCTTTTCGGTCCTTTTGGCGGTTTTCTAGTGTCTTTGGGAGCACTTATCTCCATCTTTGGCTCTACCAACGGCTGTGTTCTTGCTTTTCCTCGTATCTATTACGCTATGGCTCGAGACGGTATGTTTTTCCGGCAATTTGCCACAGTGCATCCACGCTTCCATACACCAGTTGCTGCTCTTATCGGTTCAGCAATAGTAGCCATTATTCTACTTTATACTGGTACGTTTGAACAACTTACCACCATGGTGGTTTTTGCCTCCTGGGTTTTCTACACTCTCACAATTATGTCGGTGTTTATCCTCCGAAAGAAGTATCCGAACATCAACCGACCATACAAAGTCTGGGGATACCCTATTATACCTATCCTTGCAGTTATATCATCCATCTTCCTTTTGATCAACTGCCTCATCGAAGGCCCCCGCTCCTCACTCTTTGGTTTGGTAATCCCGGCTCTTGGTATACCGGCTTTCTACTGGTTTAAATCCCAGCAAGGCCGGGAAAATCAATGCAATTCCGCTCATGAAGCCTAGCCTAATCTTAAGGAGGTGAATGGGCACCGGGTTCCCGGTACCCCTACATTATGTATGCTGATTTATTATTGACTGGCGATAAAATACTCACTTTAGATGCTGCCCAACCAGTAGTAGAAGCCATTGCTATCCGAGGAAAACATATCGTGGCAATAGGTACACAAGAAGACTTGGCAGCTCTCATCGGTACACCAACTAATGTTATTTCTACGCACGGTCTCACAGTGGTTCCAGGGTTAACTGACAGTCACCTTCATCTGTTGAGCTGGGGGTTAACCTTAGCTCAGGTTGATCTTCGTTCGGCCCATTCGTTAGAAGAAATACGTCAACAAATCAGCGCTTTTCTGGCCGCTAACCCTGTAGAACCAGGACAGTGGATATTAGGACGCGGTTGGGATCAGAACCAGCTGCTGGAAAAACGCTTTCCTACTAAGGCCGATTTAGATAAAATAGCACCTAATAACCCTATCTTCGTTACTAGAGTGTGTGGGCACGTGGCCACGCTTAACCAAGTAGCTTTAGACATCCTTGGTTTAGATTCAACCAGCCCTGATCCAGCGGGGGGACAGTTGGGAAGGGATGCAACTGGAGAACTCACCGGCGTACTGTTAGAAGAAGGAGCCATTAATTTAGTGCGCCGTGCCCTGCCAATGCCTACGGTAGATGACCTGGCCCAAGCGTTGAAAACAGCCGCTCAAGGAGCTGTATCGGCTGGGTTAACCGAAGTTCATTCTGACGATTTGGGCTACAGCAACGGTTTTAGCCGGGCTATTCAGGCCTATAAAAAGCTGGAGGACCAGCAAGAACTGCCTTTGCGCATACGCTTAGAACTGTTGGTTAATTCCTACCAAGAATTGAAAAAACTACTGTCAGAAATAGACAGTTGCTCACCCTGTTTATCTCCTTCCGGGAAAGTTAACCTGGGTCCAATTAAAATATTAGCAGATGGTTCTTTAGGTGCACGCACAGCAGCACTAGAACAACCATACAGCGATGCACCAGGTGAACGGGGATTAATGAACCTTGAAGCAGAAGAACTTACTCAGATGGTAACGCTGGCTCATAACGCCGGTTTCTCCGTAGCCATTCATGTTATCGGGGATCGAGCAGCTCGTTTGGCCTTAGAAGCTATTGAAACAGCCCAAACATTGCACCCACGCCCCGAAGCTCGTCACCGCTTGGTACACTGTCAGATCATGAATGAAGTCCTTTGGGCCAAGATGCAGCAGCTCGGAGTGGCTGGCGATATTCAACCACGCTTTGTTGCCTCTGACTGGCCCATAGTAACTAACCGTATAGGAAAAAAGCGAGCACGTACCAGCTACGCCTGGAAGTCTATGCTGGCGCGGGGCATTCATCTTGCTGGTGGTTCAGACTGTCCTGTGGAACCCTTAGACCCACTTCTTGGTATGCATGCTGCCCTTACCCGTACTAATCTGGCAGGACAGCCCGCTGGCGGCTGGCAACCTGAGGAAAAACTTGATCCTGGGGAAGCACTTGCTCTATTTACTCAAGGCCCAGCTTATGTAGCCGATGTAGAGAACGAGCGCGGTCGCCTTGTCCCCGGTTACCTGGCCGATCTAACTGCTTTTGCTGGCGACTACTTAACTGCTCCAATAGAAACTACCTTAGCTAATGATGTCCGTCTTACTATTGCTGACGGTCAAATTGTATATCGCCGGGATATCTAATATTTAGGAGTAAATAATTTCAACTGAATAACACCACAACAGCAACAGATCTAACATGCATAAATCAAAGCAACGTACAACGGCTCTTAGCTTCTCCTTGTTCTTATAAGGAAAAGCTAAGAGCCGTTGTGTCACTTTCACAACCTGGCCTTCGTGAGCTTCATCTACGGTAAGCAACAACAACCAATCTAGCGCAACCCTTCATGCCGATATTGTTGGCGTTTAATAAGCGCCCGTACAACAAGATTAAACAGGAGAACAATGAGCAATAAAGCAGCTGCAGTGCCGTCCGCAACTTTGGTTAAATCAGGCAACCGGCCTTCGGAATTTACTTTCCATATGTGTACAGCCAAGGTCTCTCCTGGTCGAAAAGGATTAAAGGGGCAGCGAGGGGACAAGAGGTTAAAATTGGTAAAATCCAATGCACCCACACTTTGCCCGGCAGTATAAAGTAGCGCTGCCGCCTCGCCTAAAACTCGTCCAGCCGCAATAATGGCACCGGTGGCAATACCTGGCAGGGCCGCTGGTAACACCACATGCCACACAGTTTGCCACTGGGTGGCTCCCAATCCTAAACTGGCTTCCCTAAGAGCTGGCGGAATCGCTCGCAAAGCGTCTTCGCTCACCCGCACCATTACTGGCAGATTAAGTACCGTAAGGACTAAAGCTCCGCCTAGCAATGAGTAGCCCCAGCCAGTGAGATTGACAAATACTAACAGCCCAAATAGGCCAGCAACAATAGATGGCACTGAGGCCAACGTTTCGGTGCTGATACGAATAATTTCTAACAAGCGCCCTGGCCGTGCATATTCGGCCAGGTAGACTGCCGCCCCTACTCCCAAGGGAATGGTAAATAACATCGTCAAGACCAACAGGTAGAAAGTATCGAAAATCTGCAGTCCAATACCACCGCCAGCTCGCACGGCCCGCGAGCGGCCAAAGACAAAGGCTGGCGTTAGATAACGCATACCTCGATACAAAATATAGCCCAAAATAACAGCTAAGATACCTAGGATAAACACGCCAGCAGCCCAAAATACCACCGTGGCCAGTTTGTCCGCCGTTTTCTGGTTCATTTTAAAACCCCCCGCCGAGTTACGGCTCGACTGATAAGGATAAAAGCCAGCGACATCAAGAGCAAAACCAAAGCCATGGTCCATAGGGCGCTGTTCCAAGCTGTACCCATGATAGTATACCCCATATCCAACGTAATCCCCGATGTTAGTGTGATGGTTTGGTCTAGCAGCGACCGCGGTAGAGTATGGGTGTTGCCAATTACCATCTGCACCGCTAGGGCTTCGCCAAAAGCACGAGCCATACCTAATATAACAGCCGTAATGAGCCCAGGCAATACCGCTGGAAATACCACCCAGCGCAAAGTCTGCCAGCGGGTACTGCCCAGGGCCAAAGCCGCTTCTTTGCCTTCCCGGGGAAAACTGCGAATAGCCTCGCAGGCGACGCTTACAATAGTGGGAGTAATCATTACTGACAGCACTAAAGCTCCGGCTAATACCGAAAATCCGGTACCACCAAAGCGGCTGCGCAAAAAAGGCACCAGCAACGACAACCCCACCCAGCCATAGACTACCGACGGAATCCCCGCCAAAATCTCTACCGCTGGCTGAATCAGACGGCGGCCGATCCCTGGAGCGATTTCTACAATGAAAAAGGCGGTAAGAATACTTAAGGGCGCCGCCATTAGTACAGCTAAACCGGTTACCAAAACCGATCCCACAATGAACGATGCTATTCCCAGCCTAGGTCCGCCTTCGGCGGCTGTGCGATCAGGTCGCCAGAGGGTACTAAAGAAAAACTCCAGGGGACTGACTTTATGTACGAAGAACGTAGCCAATCCCCGCTGGGCTATAAACAAAATGATAGCAACGGTAATGATCACCAGCACCACTGCCGATAGCAAAAGCCAGCGTTCGCCGAGAGCTCCCCACCGCTTGGCACTGTTTTTCATGATGCGTCCCTCCCGGGAGGTTGTTTTGTTACTTTCATATCAGCAATTGGTATATAGCCTGCTGCTTTGACCAATTGTTCCTGTGTCTTGTCCGACAAGATATAATCTAGGAATGCTTTCGCCACACCGCTGGGCTGGCCGCGGGTATACATATGTTCGTAAGACCATAACGGGTACTTATCGTTGGCAATGTTTTCGGCCGTAGGAGATATTTTATTTAGTTGCAGTGGCTTCACACTGCCGTCAAGATAAGGCAGGGCTAGATAAGAGATGGCACCCGGGAGCTGAGCTACCATCTGGCGCACTGTCCCTGACGCTTCCTGGGTGATCCCTTCTATTTCTTCATGGTCCTTTAACGCTATGCGCCGAAAAATCGACCTGGTTCCTGAACCCCGGGGGCGGTTGATAATTACAATACGCTCATCTTGTCCACCCAATTCGCGCCAATTAGTAACCTCACCGGTGAATATGCGGATCAAGTCGTCTTTCGTGAGACTATCTACCGGATTAGCAGGATGAACAATCGCCGCAAAGCCTACTACTGCCACCCGGTGATCTACCAGTTTAGACGCATCGATGCCTTCTTTTTCTTCGGCAAAAACGTCAGAATTGGCAATATCGATAGCCCCTTGCTGGAGCTGTGACAATCCGGTTCCACTTCCTCCGCCTTGGACCGTAATTTGTACATTCTTGTGTTGAAGCATAAATTCTGCCGCTGCCTCGTCCACCAATCCCTGCATTGCAGTAGAACCTGCAACAATAATCGATCCGCTCAGTTCACCTGGTACTGGTTGTCCCCGTCTGGGCCCTGGTACGCAGCCGGCCACCAGCAATAAGAAAGCCGTCATTACCGCAGCAATAGTCCGATATCTTCGCCAGAGAGTAGATTGGTGCATTTAACCACTCCTCTTTTGCCTGATCTAAAAAAGGTCCTTGAGGTCTCCAGCGATAATCTTATGGCACCAATGTTAAAAGCTTATTATTTTTCTGTTAGGTTTGTGTTAAGAGCTAACTACTCGATAACGTCCAGCCCCAATACCGTCTTCATTTGCGCTAAGGCAAAAGCATGGGCTTCTTGATCAAAACTGGCTACACCGCGCGCATATACTTTGGTAGGCACGTCCCGGTTAGCCAATTCTTCGGCCGTAAAAAAGCAGCAAATGTTAGTACATACACCGACCAAACCCACTTCGTCCACTCTCTCATGACTGGCATTGGTGGTTAAGCCGAGATACTCATCTAAATCTGTTTGGTAAAAACCACTGTAGCGGTTTTTCTTGACAAAATGCACCTGGCCGCTGGCCTCCTCAGTTAGTAATACTTTAAGTTCCGGCACCAATTCGTGGCCCCAACTACCTACTAAGCAATGGGGTGGGAACTTGGCAAATTCGGCATCATCCTCTTCGTGGCTGTCTAATGTGAATACCACTTCTTCACCTGCTGCCAGCGCCGCTTGCACCTTGTCCTGTACGAAAGGTAGAATATCCCGCGCTGCCTGTGAGCTAAGGGCCCCTTTTTCGGACACAAAATCATTTTGCATGTCCACCACCAATAGCACCCGCCGCATAGTCTGCACCTCCGTTATTGTGCTTCACTTTACTTTCATCATACTATAGCTGCTGCAGGGGGACAAGCCACCTTTAACCGTGGGTAAAACTCCCCAGGAGCATATGGGGGAATTCAGCGTTAAGCCGGGCCAAGAGGCCGCTGATACCAAGCAGCCGGCCACGCCGAAAAGGTATGATCTTAAGGTACACATCAGGGTCAATGTTTAAGTTTCTAAGTTGGACCAAATGTACCGGATAAGAGTGTAGGAACTCAACCATAGCTTCCACTTCTTCTTCCCGATCGCTAACTCCAGGAAAAATAAGGTAATTTAGAGAAGTGGTCAGCCCTTCTTGGGCAGCAATGTGTAGAGTTTTTTTGACTTCTGTCAATGAATAACCACGGGGTCGTACGTAAGCGTTGAAGATCTCGGGCAACGGACTAATTAGGCTCACACGGATACTATTTAGCCCGGCCCGGGCCAATGCCTGGATAACGCTCGGCTGGCTGCCGTTGGTATTGATATTAATTACACCTAACTTGGTCTCACGGCGTACAGCCCTAACCGCTCGCACTAATAAGTCGGCCATTAAGGTGGGTTCGCCTTCGCAGCCTTGACCAAAGCTAATAATGCCGCTATCCGCTTGGACCAAGTGAGGCACAGCAATATCGACGATCTCTGATACCGACGGAACAAACTTAATCCGTTCCTGGGGTGAAGGACAACACTCGCTCATTTTTTTAGAAATACATCCCACACAACGAGCATTGCAGGCCGGTGAAATCGGCACTCCACCTTCCCACCGACGGTAAAAGATATTCTGGGCGGTAAAACAGCCATATTCCAATGCACAACGCGCTAAGTGAACCAAGATTCGATTATGGGGATACTGGCCACAAAGAGATTGAACCTTGTCCTTGAGATCTACTGTATTATACCAGCGGGGATCCCAGGTGGTATTATCCGGCTCCACTTTCTGCGCTGTGGTATAAAGCTGTCCTTCCCGAAAACAAACTGCCGTATAGCCAAAAAGCGGTAACGGATTGG
>JAAYWY010000159.1 GCA_012516165.1 Bacillota bacterium | reverse complement strand
TGAGTAGTAGCTTAGTATTTCTACCAACGGACGTCCAAAGGAAAGAGCAATCTTTTCTGCTGGCACATCTAGATTAAGATGACGTTTTAGCGTGTACTGAAACGAATCAATAATAAGTTGGTTGGTATCAATGAGCGTACCATCTAAATCAAACAATACGCAGCTAATCTTGCCCATTGGCATCCGTCATCTCTCCTTAAATCTACTTTCACCAAGTTACCTTATCTTAGCATAAACTGAGAAACAAAAGAAATCCTCGTAAAAGTTACCTTTCTGTAACCCACTTAACAACCAATTATGGTATCATCACGGTAAGGGACAAGATCCGACACAATGGTTCGATGGGAGAGGAGAACCATGTTACCTCAGACACAATGGCACGTAAAATACGTGACTTTAATTTTGCTATTTATTATCGTTTTTTTCCTATGTTCCTGGACCTTAGCCGCTAGTATTGTGGAAAGTCGGGCTGTTCCTGTTCCGACAGAAGCCACTCCTGATTCAAACAATATGGCCTTAACTGAAGGTCAAGATTTTTTATCCCCTAATCCCGACCAGGACACATCTAGCAATTCAGAGGACCTGACACAGCAAGGTTCATCCCAAACACCAATCCCAGCTTCGCCAACGGAAGGACAAGTTCCTGTTGATATTTCCCCACCTAAACCTGCTGGGGCTGACAATACCGAAACTAATATTGATGTACAAAAGCCTGTTTTTTCAACAGGGCCCTACTCACAAGAAGTGCTGCGTGGTAAAGATGGGACCGATAAACGGATCGCCCTTACCTTTGATGATGGTCCAATTGTTAATTGGACTGATAAGTATTTGACAGTGCTGACCGAAAAGGAAGTCCCAGCCACTTTCTTTTTCATTGGGCGCCTGGCCGAAAAAAACGCTGATCTCGTTACCGCTGTAGCCGCCGCTGGTCACGACATAGGAGTTCATTCTTATACCCACAAAAAGCTCACCGGTCTAAAAGAGCCTTTGATAAAACAAGACCTGGTTGAATCTGCTACTGTAATCCAACATATTGTGGAGCAACCAATAGCTTACTTTCGCCCACCTTATGGTGCCACCAATAGCAAAGTGATAAGTGTGGCCCATGAGCTAGGCCAGACAGTGATCACCTGGAATGTAGATCCTCGTGACTGGGATACTAAAGATCCTCAGCTGATTGTAACACAGGTCCTAAAGCAAGTACGGCCCGGTTCCATTATTTTGCTGCACGAAGGAAAACCTCAGACTCTCCAGGCTCTACCAATAATTATCGACCGCTTAAAACAAGAAGGGTATGAGTTTGTCACCATCTCCGATTTATTTGGATTTACACCTACTGCACCTACTGCTATCGGTACCAACAGTGCCACCACCGGCACCGAACAACAACCAACAGCAGAGGAAAATGCAATCGAACCGATAGACAAACAAAGTTTTCCTTCCCGGAATAATTAGGATTTTACTCTAAACATTTTGTAACAATGCCCATCTATAAGTTATACTAGAAAGAGAATCCTTTCAAGTGTCAGGTTGGGCCACAAGCCCGATTGCTCCAACGTACAATCTTAGAAAACAAATTGCAAAAGGCAGGTGCTTTTATGTCTAGTCCCCATATCCTTCATGTAGACATGAATGCGTTTTTTGCCGCCTGCCACCAAGCTAAGAACCCTTCTCTCAAGCATAAGCCCATACTAGTGAGCGGCGATCCCACTACTCGGCACGGCATTGTCCTTACAGCTTCTTATGAAGCCCGCGCCTATGGAATAAAAACCGCCATGCCCACAACTCAAGCCCTCCGGCTTTGTCCACAAGCTATTGTGGTCGAGCCCAATTTTTGCCTTTACTCTTCTTATTCACAAAAGATCATGGCTATCCTGAACTCTTTTACGCCAATAGTAGAACCATACTCCATCGATGAAGCATGGTTAGACGTGGCTGGCTGTGAAAGATTGTTCGGACCACCAGAGATTATTGCCCGGAAAATCAAGCAGCGTATCAAAAGTGAGCTAGATTTAACCTGCTCCATCGGCATTGCTCCCACCAAGATCTTAGCCAAAATGGCGTCTGATCTAGAAAAACCGGACGGGTTAGTAATGATTACCCTAGAGGACATTGCCCGTCAGCTCTGGCCCCTGCCAGTAGAAAAACTCTTCGGTGTGGGACCGCAAACAGCAGCTGCTTTGAGAAACATCGGGCTGGTTACCATTGGTGATCTGGCCCATTTCCCACCAGAAACCCTGCAGCAGCGCTTTGGGGTATATGGGCCGTACTTAGCCAAGCTAGCCCAAGGCCTAGACGATAGTCCAGTTAATCCCGACAGCGAAACCGTAAAATCCGTCGGCAATTCCATTACCCTACCGCAAGATACCGGCGCCGCCGACGAAATCGAAACTGTTTTATTAGCCTTGGCAGAAGAAGTAGCCGCCCGCCTGCGGCGCTGCAACCTAAAAGGGAGTACCGTGTCTGTTAGCATCAAGACCTCAGACCGTAGGCTTATAACACGCTCCGTCACCTACCCAGAAGCTACCAATCTCACCGAGACCATATACCAACGCTCGTGCGATATTTACCGTCGGTACTTTAAGGGACGGCGAGTGCGCCTGGTAGGTATTACTGTCAGCAGCATTAGTACCCCAACCAATGCTACCCAGCT
>JAAYWY010000158.1 GCA_012516165.1 Bacillota bacterium | reverse complement strand
TTACAAGCTGTCACCAAAATCCTGACGGAACTTGGCTGCTAGTTTTTCCTGCCAATTGGAAACAGGTTTTAATCTGCCAAAGAAGAAGCGCAGGATTTTGGGTTCTTCTATCCAAGTAAGACCTTCAATAAGCTTCCGATTCTCGTGAAGCCAGACTATGCGGTCAATGGCATATTTTACTTGTGAGAGGGTAAATACGCGCCGGGGCATAGCCAGTCTTAGCAGCTCCATGTTAGACAAAGGTTCAGTGCCATCGGGGTTTCGCTGTTCGGACATTGTACCGCGTTCCATACCGCGGACACCGCTGGCGATGTAAAGTGCTGCTGCCAAGGCCCCTGCCGGATACTCGTTTTGCGGGATATGGTCTACAAATTCCATAGCATTGATATGGCAGCCCAGGCCGCCGGGCGGAGTTACAACGGGTACTCCTTTTTTACTCAGCTCATCCACCATAAAGGCGATAAACGTCGGGCCTTGGTTAATAAAATCCTCGTCCATGGTTTCGTCAAGACCGACTGTAATAGCTTCCATCTCTCTTACAGACATGCCACCGTAAGTAAGAAAGCCTTCGTAAAGAGGTATGAGCTCACGCATCTTAACAAAAACTTCTTCGTTGTTGGTGCAGATACCGCCGCCGCGGGCACAGCCTAGTTTGCGCGCCGAAAAATAAATAATGTCGCATAAAGAAGCCAGCTTAAGTGTGATTTCTCGGATACTCATATCTTGGCACTGCTGTTCACGAGTCTTAATAAAATACAAGTTATCTGCTAGCAAGCTGGCGTCTAACACCAAAAGAAGCCCGTTTTTATCGCAGATATTTCTAACTTCGGCCAGATTTTTCAAGGAAAATGGTTGTCCGCCAATTAAGTTGGTGCCAGCTTCCATACGAACAAAGGCGATTTTATCGGCGCCGTGTTTCTCGATAATCGAGTTTAGCTTATCAATATCCATGTTCCCTTTAAAGGGATTGGTGCTGGTAACTTGGAGGCCTTCGTCAGTAATTGCTTCTACAACCTGGCCGCCGTTTAAGTTGATATGAGATTTTGTGGTGGTAAAATGGTAATTCATCGGTACGATCGAACCAGGCTGGACCAAGGTCTGCGAAATAACATTTTCGCAAGCTCTTCCTTGGTGTGTGGGCAGAAACAATTTCATACCAAATATTTCTTGGACTTTGTTTTCCAGTCTGGTAAAGGTTTCACTGCCAGCGTAGCTGTCATCGGCTATCAGCATAGCTGCCTGCTGACGATCGCTCATGGCATTGACGCCGCTATCGGTTAGCATATCTAAAAACACATCTTTGTTCTTAAGAAGAAAAGTGTTGTTACCAGCTTCGGTTATAGCTTCTAGACGTCGCTCTAAATTAGGCAATGTCAGTTTTTGTACAATACGCACCTTGTGCATCTCTAGCGGTATCTGTTCACCACTTAAGAATTTTACGTTTGCCATTTGGTTATTCCTCCAGTTTTAATGAAATTGGGTTTTAGGTGGCGATAATAATAGTCCGGATCCATTAGACCATCCCCTTTTGCTTGTAAAACAAAAACCCCGTCCTTTGGTTAATCCAAAGGACGGGGCCTTTTCCCGTGTTACCACCTTAATTTATCGGTACCTCACGATACCAACCTTATCGAGTACACACGCTTTTTAGCACATATACTCTAGCACTATAACGGGTGCAGGTTCCCGGCAACAGCCTACTTGGGATTACCCCTTTTGGTGTGCAGCTCTCAAGATGTATTCAGAACGCTTATCCTTGCACCTCTCACCACCGGTAGCTCTCTGTAAGGCTTCAGCCGTTCTTACTTCTTCTCAATCATAGCTTTTAGTATAAATAAGTATTTATCATATTATAGTTACTGAATCCGCCCTTGTCAATATGGGGTCAGGTGTAATGTCACCGGACTGTGATATTGTCACCCTGTAACGGGACTGAGAAAATGTCACCATGAACAAAGGAGACATTTTCTTGAACACAAAAGAATCCAGACGTGTATACGTCATGGAACAACTGATGCAGGGTAAGATCACAGTAAGACAG
>JAAYWY010000157.1 GCA_012516165.1 Bacillota bacterium | reverse complement strand
GGGTCAGGCATAAACTAATTGTACTAACTTACGTATGGTACAGTGGTCAAACATCATCACGCTAAAACTAGTATACTTAGTTTGCACCTGACCCCTATTTTTATTTTCGGGTTATAGCCAGTTGGTGCAGGATGACTATGGCTAGCCCTATACCCCCGATCAGGTCGGTCATGAGGCCAGGCTTAATTAGCATCAAAGCCGAAGCAAAACAGATAGCCCGTTCCCACCATGACTCTGCCGTCAAGATCCAACCTTGAATAGCTGCTGCTAAGCTGGCCACTCCAACGGAAGCGGTGATAAATGCTAGAATGATTTCGCCTGCCGCTCCAATAAGCACTAGCGAGGGACTATAGGCAAACATAAATGGGACAATAAAAGCAGCTAAACCAATCTGGACCGCCGTCCAGCCCGTCTTCATGGCATTAGCCCCTGCGATCCCGGCACCAGCATAAGATGCCAACGCCACCGGTGGTGTAATATCGGCCACCACACCAAAGTAGAGGATAAACATATGGGCTGCCATAGCTGGCACACCCAGCCGTACCAATGCTGGAGCAGCTAAGGTAGATAGCACCACGTATTTGGCCGTAGTAGGAAGAGCCATGCCCAACAAAATAGAGGCTAACATGGTAAGAGGCAGGGCCAAATACAGCTGTCCCCGCGACCAGGTGATAATAAGGCCAGCCAACTTCAGTCCCAGCCCGGTCATGGTAACTACACCTACAACAATACCGGCGCAGGCACAGGCCGCAGCTACTTCCAATGCCGACCGAGCTCCTTCTTCTAGCGCTTCCAGTAGCTTGGCACCGGTGATTCTAGTTTCCGGTTTAATAAAACTTAAAATAGCCGTCAGAATAATAGTCCAAAATACCGCTTTCATTGGTGAGTAGCCAAGAGTCAATATGACTATCAAAACTATCAACGGTAGTAACAAATGCCATCCTCGACGTAGGGTCTCTTTAAACTGAGGCAATTCATGTGCCGGAAGGCCTTTAAGCCCCAGCCGCCCCGCCCGGAAATGAACCTGGGCAAAAAGGGAAATGTAATAAAGTACCGCAGGAATAGCGGCCGCTGCCGCCACCTTAATGTATGGAACGCCTAGTACCTCGGCCATAATAAAGGCCGCCGCCCCCATAACCGGCGGCATGATTTGACCACCAGTGGACGAAGCTGCTTCCACTGCCCCGGCAAAATATGGTTCGTAGCCGACGCGTTTCATGAGCGGAATGGTAAAGGTGCCGGTGGTGACCACATTAGCCACCGAGCTTCCTGATACGGTGCCCAAAAGAGCGCTGGAAACTATGGCCGCTTTGGCTGGTCCCCCCTGGGAAGAACCGGTCATGGCAAACGCCAAGTCAATAAAAAACTTCCCTGCTCCCGTTTTATCGAGAAAGGAGCCAAAGAGAATGAATAAGTACACAAATGTAGAAGAAACCCCCAGTGGCACACCGTAAACGCCTTCTGTAGTCAGGAATTGATAGGGGAAAATACGGCGGATACTATAACCTTTATGTGCCAACAGCCCCGGCATGTAGCGACCGAAGTAGGCGTATAAGAGAGCAGCCACAGCTACCACAGGAAGAGCTGGTCCAATAGTGCGACGGGCTGCTTCTATCACCAAAAGTACAGTAATAATACCTAAGACCACATCAGCTACTGTTGGGTCTCCAGCCCGCATAACAATATTGTTCATGTCGACCAAAATGTATAAGCCAGCAATTAAAGTAGCAGCAATGCAAACTATATCATACCAAGGAAGGCGGTTCCGGACTAACCGTTTGCTAGCCGGGTATAACAGGAAGATTAGCACCGACATAAACAGCCAGTGAATATCACGTTGGATAAGGGCAAAAAAAGTGCCAAACTGAGCGGTATATAAGTGAAACAACGAGGCAGCAATGGCAATGAAGCTAATAAGCACAGCCAGAAAGCCTTTAAAGGTTCTGGTTTTGGGTCCTAGATCAAGGTCTAAGGTAGGATCTGTTTGTTGTTCTACTAATTCCGTACTGCCGCTCTCTTTTTGGTTGGGAGACATTCTACCACTTCCTTGTTCATGGAATTAATCCTGATAGAGCAGCCAAAACACTTACTTTCTTAAGCTGTAAGATAAGCTTCGTTCCAGGTGGGGCAAGGCTCTTTAGAGGCACTTTTGTCTGACCAAACACTAGTCGCTGATCGGCCACTGTACCTACTGCCAGGTGCAGAATTCCTATGGGCCTAGGTGCCAGCACCCGCACCCTATTACTGCTAAAGTCAAGCCTAGCATCAGGGTGAAAGTCCAGTCCGGCACCCATCCACAGATACTGTTCTTCCACCAGCAGCAGCTGGCCGTCTTGGTCACTGCTAAATACATCATATACAGGAGTTTTATCCCAAGAATGAACATAGCGTAGTTCAAATCGCCCATCGGGCGGCAGGGGTCGTTTGAGTACCACAGCCCCATCGGGCAGGCGTACTTCTAGCACCATCACCGGCAGCACCAATACTATCGCTATTAGGGTTAGGCACAAGAGCACAACCCCTGGCCGCACTGTAATCCCCTTCTCCCTTATCTAACTGCTCTACCAGTTATAGCCTTATTTCATGGTACCTATTTCTTGGAAGTATTTGATTGCCCCCGGATGAAGATCGATAGAAGTCTGCCAGGCTGTGGCCGGATCCATCTGGGCTGCTGCCGGGTGCACTTCGGCCAGTGATTTTACGTTATCAAACAACGTTTTGGTAATGGTATAAGCTAGTTCCTCATCCATATCAGATGGCACCACAATCACGTTGCCTACTTCCAAAGCCGGAATATCGACATCGACACCCTTGTACGTCCCCGCAGGAATCTTACCCTTACGATAGTACGGGAATTGAGACGCCAATTTGTCCATAATATCTTCTGGCAGCGGGATCAGTTCGATATCGCGGGCCGAAGCCACATCTAACACCACGGCTCCAGGGTAGGCAAAATTCCAAAACAGGGCATCGATATTGCCGTCCTTAATAGCAGTAGCCGCCTCCGGTTGGGATAAAAACGCCACTTTAATGTCGTCGTAAGTCATGCCGAACGCTTTCAGGATTTCTTTGGAAGTAGCCTCACAGCCGCTACCAGCCGCATCCACCGATACTCTCTTACCCTTCATGTCGGGAACGCTTTTAATACCGGAACCTTTAAGGGTAAGAATGTGCTGCGGAGCTGGATACATGGTAAAGAGAGCCTTGAGGGCCAACTTTTCCTTAAAGGGTTCAATACCATTGACTGCTTTGTACGCTGCGTCGCTCATCATGAAACCAAACTGCGACTGTCCCGAGGCCACCAGACGACCGTTTTCAATAGATGCCCCTGTGGATTCTGAGACACACTGGAACCCCGGCACGCGGCTCATGGTATCTGCAATAGCTCCACCCAGCGAATAATAAGCACCACCTACACTGCCAGAAGCAAACGTCAGATACACAGTCTCTTTCTTTTCTTCCTCTGATGGCTTGTCGGCTTCGGTTGCCGGTTTGGGTGCACACCCAGCCATCACCACTAATAATGCCAACATCACAATACTAATGAGTTGTCGGCTGTTGACTTTTCTCACCTTTCATTACCCCCTGTCAATTCTGATAATTTAATTTAGGGGACCGAAGCTGTCCTTTGTTTCCATATTATACCAAACAGCAGCGGGTGTCACAACCCTTCAGCCCCCGTGCACCACTGTTTTAACGTACGGCCTCGGCTCTTTTTACGGCTCCTGAAAACCATTGGGATACTTAAATACCTTACCTTCCCAGTTGCGGATCAGCACATGATCTTTTCCCATAGACACCAGATACTGTGGAACAATAGGTGTCTTGCCATGTCCTTCTGGCGCATTGATAATATACCATGGGATAGCCAAACCAGATGTGTAGCCGCGCAGATTCTCCATGATTTCCAAACCATCTTGAACCGTAGTTACAAAATGGGTGGTACCCTGTACTGTTTTGGCATGGAAAATATAATATGGACGTACCAAAATGCGCAGCAAATCATGACAGAGTTTCTTCATTATATATGGATCATTGTTAATGCCCTTAAGGAGCACCGCTTGGTTACCTAATGCCACACCGGCTTTGGCTAACCGGAAACAAGCTTCTTGCGCTGTCAAAGTGACTTCTTTGGGATGGTTAAAGTGAGTATTGAGATATAGCGGCGTGTGTTTGGCAAATATGGCGCACAGTTCTTTAGTAATTCTCTGGGGCAATGTAACCGGCGTCGCACTGCCAATACGCTTCACTTCCACATGGGGAATGCTGCTCAGTTCAGATAAAATCCAATCAATTTTATCGTCTTCTAGGGTGAGTGGATCACCACCGGTAATTAATACATCTCGTATTTCCGGATTGGCGCGAATATACTCTAGAGCCGCCTGAATATCCTTGTCCTCGGCGGGATGATCAACTTCGCCAATATTGCGCCGTCGCTGACAATGGCGACAAAACATACCACATTGGTTAGTCACGTTAATAATAAGACGGTCGGGGTAACGCCGGGTAATTAGCGGTGCCGGTGATGTATACTCCTCTGCCATGGGGTCCGCTAGACCTTTCACATCCAATAATTCTTGGATATTGGGCACCGCACGCATACGAATCGGACATTTAGGATCATCTACTGACATTAATGTCGCATAGTACGGCGAGATAGCCCACCGATAATGGCTTCCCACTTCCTCTATTTTCATTTTTTCTTCAGGCGAAAGATTGATTATCTGTTCTAATTTCTCAACATCAGTAATTCTGTTCCTTATCTGCCAGTGCCAATCATTCCATTCCTCTTGCGTAGCACCAAAGAACTTTTTTAGCTCTTGTTTTCGTTGTTCAAATTTATCCGCTAGCGATAAGCCGCTCTCTATATTTTCCCGGGCAGCCAGATAAGGTTCGATACGTCTTTTGAGCTCTTGTGCCCGTTCAAGGGCAATAGCCCGTTTATCGACTTCGGTTAAAGTCATTTCGTAGTGCACCTCCAGCAAAAACTCCTCTTTGACAGGAGGGCATACCTATGCTAAACTTAAAATTGGTACGCGATCCTGCAGAGGGTAATAAAATACCTGGGCCTCGGTTTGCGCCCACAAACCAGGCCGGATCGTGTCC
>JAAYWY010000156.1 GCA_012516165.1 Bacillota bacterium | reverse complement strand
TTCAGTGCGCCCCAAAGATCCGCCCAATTCAATCGGTTTACCGGTGACAATACCACGAACATCGTCCTGAGCCAGCTCATTAGCCTTATCTACGAACCAACCCATTACTTCAGCGTTGGTGTTTACGTCTGGAGCAGGCACATCAATTTTTGGACCAATAATTGGATAAATCTGGCTAACAAAGGTTCTGGTAAGCTGTTTTAGCTCCCGCTTGTTCAGAGTAAATGGATCTACAGCTATTCCGCCCTTGCCACCGCCATAAGGGATGTTAACAGCGGCACATTTCCAGGTCATGAGGGCAGCTAAGCCCCGTACTTCATCCAGGTCCACGCTGGGATGGAACCGGAATCCACCCTTGAAGGGGCCGCGAGCGTTGTTGTGTTGAACGCGAAATCCGGAGTACACTTCCAAAGTTCCGTCGTCTTTTACCAGAGGAACCTGGACCATCAGCTCCCGTTGGGGTGTTTCCAACATTTTCCTTACGCCTGGTTCTAGGTTTAGTCCTTCGGCAGCCTGTTCAAAGAAATATTTAGTTGCTGCAGCTAGACTCATCCTATACCACCTCCATGTTGATTTTAAGTACCGGACAATTATGGGACATTAGATATACTCCTAGGTTGAGCTTATTGAGTTTGGGCATAGCCCTGATTTTGTCCCTCACACTAAAAACCGTACTAAAGCAGTAAAGCTGCTATCTACTTGGTGTCGGGGACAGCTGCAAACTTATTATTTTATTTGCGGATTAACACCCCCATTTCTTAAATTATGGGGCTATACAACAGGTCCATAGTACCCGTTCTACCCGCAATAGTACATTAACTTTAATCTAGTATACAATATACCATTTGAGAACAAGTATAGTCATGAATGTTACTGTAACTAGTGTATACATTCACCATTCATTCGAGAAATCCTGCAAGGATTGGGAATGTTTGTAGGTAGTGAAAAAATAAAAAGCAGGCCTTAACAGGGCCTGCTAGCGGCGATAACTTTTTTCATATAGTGTACTTCTACTTCCAGATCTGATTGGCGCCGGCGTACAATATCAAAAGCAACTTCTTGACGATCGAATCGTTCATTTATAGTTTGCTCCAGTTGATTGATACGCTCATTTGTTTTCTTCGATTCCGATTTTAATTCTGCCACATCAGTCTGTAATCCTTGTACATCAGTTTGCAATTTCTGCACATCGGTCTGTAATCCTTGTACATCAGAACGCAATTCTTGCACCACTGAATTAGTATTACCCACTATCCGAATTAGATCTGCCAGCATTTGTTCAATGCGATCTAAGCGATCTTCCACGTTTCTCCCCCCTGGTTCAATCTATGGTTTGGGTAGACCATAATGCTGCTAGCGGTCAGGAGATAATGCCTTATATTTCTTTACAGCCTTCTGGGTCTGTCTGGGAAAATCGTTTACTATTTGTTACTTACATTATAGCAAAGACCAATGACACTGGGAAGGAAAACCATACAGACTTTAGCTGGCCTTATACCGCAAGGTTCGAGTGGCGTTTAAGACAGCCAGCAGAGCTACACCTACGTCAGCGAATACGGCTTCCCAAATAGTAGCTACGCCAAACACCCCTAAAACCAGGAAGAAAAACTTGATAATCAGAGCAAGAGCAATGTTTTGCTTCACTACTCGCCGGGTATAACGGGCAATGTTTATGGCAGTGGCTAGTTTTGCTGGGTTATCTTCTATTAGGACTATGTCGGCCGCTTCGATAGCGGCGTCGCTGCCTAAGCCACCCATGGCTACACCTACATCGGCCCGGGCAATAACCGGCGCATCATTTACCCCGTCACCGACAAAAGCTACAGCATGGCCTTGGGGCTGAGACTGGGCGAGTAAAGTTTCTATTTGTTGGACTTTCTCCTCCGGTAAGAGACCAGCAAAATAACCGTCAAGCCCGAGCTGATCAGCTATTTGGCGAGCGGCACTTTCTTCGTCACCAGTTAGCATGAAGAGCTTCTTAATCCCCAGGTGACGCAGCTTTTGAATGGCTGCTGGCGCATCGGCTTTTAGTCGGTCGGAGACAATGATTTCACCGGCCAGTTGACCATCTATGGCCACATATACCCGTGTGCCTTGGGCTTGACAAATATCCGAACTGTGAGGGATACCCTGTTGGTGTAGTAGTCGGTCATTACCCACTAGTACTGTGCGGCCATCCACCATGGCCGACACACCATGACCAGGGATATCCCGATAGTGGGCGGCTGGATCTGGTTTAACAGTTTCTGGGCAAGCACGACGGATAGATTCAGCAATTGGATGCGATGAGTAGGCCTCGGCATAAGCGGCGTAACGGAGTACTTCTTCGTTGGTAAAACCATGCTGGGGTCGAACCTCAGTTACGGCGAAAATACCTTCGGTTAAAGTACCGGTTTTATCAAATACCACTGTATGCAGGTTAGATAGGGCATTGAGGAAATTGCTGCCTTTGATCAAAATACCGTGGCGGGAGGCATTGCCAATGCCGCCAAAATACCCCAGGGGGATAGAAATTACCAGGGCACAAGGGCAAGAGATAACCAGCAATACCAAAGCCCGGTAAAACCAGGTAGAAAATTCGGCTCCCGATACGAACAGCGGCGGCAACACTGCTACTGCAGCTGCAGCTGCTACCATTGCCGGTGTGTAGTAGCGAGCAAAAGTAGTAATAAACTGTTCGGCTGGCGCTTTTCTGGTTTCTGCTTCTTCCACCAATTGCAAAATACGAGACACAGCTGATTGATGGTGGGGCTTAGTGACCCTGACCGTGAGGAGAGAATCACCGTTTACCATACCAGCCAGTATTGTATCTTCCGGTCCCAGACGTTTAGGCACCGGCTCGCCGGTAAGAGCCGATGTATCCACAAAAGATGTACCGGTTAAAATTACTCCATCCAGCGGCACTCGTTCTCCCGGCTTAATGATAATTTCTTCGCCCACAGCTACAGCTTCCGGTGGCACTTGCTGTATTTTATCCCCTTGTTTGATGTTGGCGTAATCAGGGCGGATGGCCAGGAGGGCGGCGATAGAACGGCGTGAGCGGTTTACCGCCCGATCCTGAAAATACTCCCCTACCGAATAAAAGAGCATAACAGCCACTGCTTCCGACAGTTCCCCAATGGCCACGGCGCCTAAAGTGGCAATGGCCATCAGAAAGTTTTCGTCAAATACGCGACCTCGGATTAGGTTTGAACCAGCTTGTTTTAAAACCGGCCAACCTACTAACAAATAGGCCGGGACGAACAAGCCCCAACGCAAAAGCTCCGAGCGAGAACCTAGCCACCAACCCAAGACCAAGAGCACAGCCGATGTCGCCAGTATAAAAACCTGGCGCTGTTCGTTTTCCTGGTGGGATACAGTCATTTCTTGGAAGGCGCCATCTGCGGCCGGTACTAAAATAAGCCCCGGATGGACCCGATCGATAACAGCTTGGGCAGTGGCAGCTAGCTCAGATGGGAGTTCTATTGTGCGAGTGGTAAAGCTTACTGTTGTATTTTCCAAACCGGCTATTTTTTGTAGCTCCCGCTCAATTTCGGCAGCACAGCCAGCACAGTCTAGACCGGCCAAAACATAACGCATAAGATAGCTCATTCCCCTTTGCGGTTAATTTTACCGTTGATCTTGATGCTGAACGTGGATAAAAGCCTGGTTAATAAGAGTTAGTACGTGTTCATCATCTAGCGAATAAATAACCATCTTACCCTCGCGGCGGTATTTTACCAACCTTTGAGCACGAAGAAGCCGCAGATGATGGGAGACATTAGAGACGGTAGTGCCTAAAATAGTCGCAATATCACAGACGCAAAGCTCTTCGTGAGCCAAGAGGTACAATATAGAGGTACGGGTTTCATCAGCCAGCACCTTGAAGGTAGCAGCCACGTCTTTTAGCGGTGGCAGTTTGCCTTGCCAGTGGGCCACCTTATCGGGGCTACAGCGAAACTCATCGCAGATATCATCGGCCATGGAAACGGGGATCTGATCCTTAGGGGATTTCATATCCGTGGTCATATAACTCACCTCATTTGAATAACTGCTCAAATGTTCAATTAAAGTATAACGCTTGGCTGAAGGAACTTCAAGAGAAAAATATTCACGGTACCAACACAAAAAACCAGGGCTGCGTTGTAGCAAGCCCTGTTAATATAAAGAAACTGCGATTTATGTGGTGCCAGAAGGAGCTATCTAAAAAGAAGGGAATCATTGTTCCTGCTTTGCCGGGTTGTGTGACCCAAGGAGATATTCCTGCAACGAACGCACGTTAGGGGTGCTGCTGGTGGGGATGTCGAGGGCGGTTAAATAGGCCTTGACTGTATCTAAGGATGTGAAGCAAGGGATGCTGTTTTCCACTGCGGCCCGGCGGATGAGGAAGCCGTCGCGTTTGGCTTGTTGGCCGCAGGTGACGGTGTTGATCACCAGATCCACTTTACGTTCGCTAAGGTCAGTCAAGATGTGGGGCGGCTGTTCGTGTACTTTGCGCACTATACGAGCGGTAATACCGTGTTCAGCCAGGAAGTTGGCTGTACCGGCCGTGGCTACCAGGTTAAAGCCCCGCTGGGCAAACTGAGCCAAATAGGGCAGGGCTTCATCTTTATCGCGATCGGCGATGGTGGCGAGTATCGTACCTTGCCGGGGCATTTCGTACCCGGCAGCTAAGAAGCCGGTCCAAAGGGCGGTGGGGAGGTCGGTGCCGAAGCCAACTACTTCGCCAGTGGAGCGCATTTCCGGTCCCAGGGCTGCTTCGACACCAGGCAGTTTTCCGGTGGAGAAAACGGGCACCTTAACCGCCACATGGTTTCGCGCCGGTAAAAGGCCGGTTCCCCAACCCAGATCGGCCAGGCGTTGGCCCAATGAGACCTGTACGGCCAGCTTTACCAGTGGCACGCCTGTTACTTTGCTGAGAAAAGGTACGGTGCGGCTGGCTCGGGGATTGGCTTCGATTACATAGACTTGACCTTGGTGCAACACAAACTGAATATTGAGCAGCCCTTTTATTTTTAATCCTCGACTCATTTGCCAGGTGTAGTTAACGATAGCTTCTTCTTGCTCTGGTGTGAGATCGCGGGCGGGGTAAATGGCAATGCTGTCACCGGAGTGGACACCGGCTCGTTCCACGTGTTCTAAGATACCGGGGATCAGTACCTCTTTGCCGTCGGCTACGGCATCTACTTCAATTTCCTGCCCTGCCAGGTACTTGTCGATAAGAAGAGGATGACCACCGGAGACGGTAAGTGCTTCCGCCGCGTACTCTTTTAGCTGCTTTGGTGTGTTTACGATTTTCATGGCTTGGCCGCCCAGTACATAGGAAGGACGTACCAGTACAGGATAGCCGCAGTCGTCGGCCGCTTTTAAGGCCTGCTCTAGGGAAGTGGCGGTGGCTCCGGCTGGCTGAGGGATGTTGAGCTGTTGAAGGAGTTCGCGGAACCGGTCCCGATCTTCGGCCAGATCAATGGTTTCTTGGTTACTACCGGCCAAGGGATAACCACTTTCTGACAGGGGTGCGCCCAATTTGATGGCTCCCTGGCCGCCAAATTGGGTAAACACGGCTGACGGCTTTTCTTTGACCAGTATATTTTCTACATCCTCTGCTGTTAATGGTTCAAAGTACAAGCGGTCAGAAACGTCGCCATCGGTGGATACTGTTTCCGGATTGTTGTTGATAATGATGCTGGCGTAGCCTTCTTCGCGCAGGGCTTGGGCAGCTTTTACGCTGGAATAATCAAATTCTATTCCTTGACCGATACGAATCGGACCGGCACCCAGCACCACGGCTCGGGGCGGATTAAGGGCAGGGGCTTTGTCGGCAGTGGTTTCGTAGGAAGAGTAATAATATGGCGTATTGGTGGGGGAGCCTTCAGTGCCTACTGCTAAGTAGCCTGGGGAAATGGCAGCCTTTTGCCGGGCTAAGCGAACTTGGCTTTCCGGTAAACCGGTAAGGCGGGCGATGTCGGCATCGCCGAAGCCGATTTTCTTGGCCGACTGAAGGAGATCAGTACCTAGCGCTGAACCGGCTGCTTTAAGCTCTCTTTCTAGATCAGCTACCTGGGCCAACTGTTTAATAAACCATGGATCAATGTGTGACCATTGGTTTAAAGTGGCCACAGAAAAACCGCGGCGCAGTCCCTCATAAAGAGCAAACAGACGCAGATCAGTAGCACAAGTTATAGCCGTTTGCAATTTATCATCCGGCCAATCGGCCAGAGCAGGGAGTGCGAGGCCGATGGCGCTGTCCGATAACGAGCGCACAGCTTTAAGCAGGGCAGCGGTAAACGTTGTTCCCAGGGCCATAACTTCTCCCGTGGCTTTCATTTGGGTGCCTAGGCGTCGATCGGCATGGGTAAATTTATCGAAGGGCCAGCTGGGGAATTTAACCACTGTGTAATCCAGTTTTGGTTCCTCGGCGGCAGCAGGCAGTTCAGTTAAGTTGTAGCCTAGGGCGATCTTGGCAGCTATGCGGGCGATGGGATAACCGGTGGCCTTGGAAGCCAAAGCGCTGGATCGGCTCAGCCGTGGATTGACTTCGATTATATTGTAATTCAGACTGTTCGGTTCCAGGGCCAGCTGAACATTGCAGCCGCCGGCGATGCCTAGGGCGGACACAATTTTCAGCGCTGCCTGACGTAGGATGTGGTACTGTTCGGCCGAAAGGGTCTGGGTGGGAGCCACTACAATGCTATCACCGGTGTGGACTCCCATGGGGTCCAGGTTTTCCATGCCGCAAACGGTAATCGCTTTTCCTGCGGCATCGCGGATGACTTCAAACTCAATTTCTTTCCAACCGGCCAGACTGCGTTCTAGTAACACTTGGTTGATGGGAGAAGCAGCCAAGCCTTGCTGAACCAGGTGTAGGAATTCATTTTCACTGGTGGCAATGCCGCCGCCGGTGCCGCCTAAGGTATAGGCCGGACGAACCACCAGCGGGAGGCCGATTTTATGGGCAAAGTCTTTAGCTTCGGCCAGTGTGGTAACGGTCCGGCTTTCAGGTATAGGTTCACCGATGTGAAGCATGGTTTCTTTAAATGCTTCGCGGTCCTCACCACGATAAATGGTTTCGGCCGAAGTACCGAGCAGACGAACGCCGTATTGTTCCAAGACCCCGCGGCGATGAAGTTCCATGGCTAAATTAAGTCCAGCTTGGCCGCCCAAAGTAGGGAGCAGGCCGTCGGGGCGTTCTTGGGCGATAATGGCGGTTACAAATTCCGGCCGCAGTGGCTCTAGGTAAACGCGATCAGCTGTTTCCGGGTCGGTCATGATGGTGGCGGGATTGGGGTTGACCAGTATTACTTCTATGCCTTCTTCGCGCAGGGCGCGGCAGGCCTGGGAGCCGGAATAGTCGAATTCGGCCGCTTGACCTATGATGATGGGGCCGGAGCCTAATACCAGGATACGGCCGAGAGATGAATCTTTAGGCATGGGGGTTCCTCCTTCTTGTGTGACAAGGTTGTGTACAAGTCTTAATTAGCTTAGAATGTTAGCTTGCATTTTTTAGGTACCGTGCACTCCTCGGTGGATGTTCTTTGGCAGTGCGAACGCGCATACTAAATAAACCTACACGTGGGGGCCGGGCTTTGTCCCGGCCCGGTCGGGCACGGAGATCCGCCCTTACCAATCAACCCTGGCCGGGCCTTAACAGATGCCTAGAACGTCCAATGCTCGGTCCTGCTTAGTGTTTTGTTTCACCCGAAAGCCTGCCGTTCATTTTTTCACCATCAAAGTATGATGACAATTGCTGAAGACAATCTTGCCGCCAACTATAGTCAGCACAGGCAACCCTGATACTTCTTGACCCAGGAAGGGGGTGTTTTGTTCGCTGAGCGGGAGATGGTGGGTATTGATGGTGGTGGTGGCATTAAGGTTGATGCCGGTGATGTCGGCGGGTGTTCCTGGTTGTAGGGTACCAGCTTGATGTAAATTTAAGATTTGGGCTGGGCCGTAGGTCAGCCGAGTGATCAGTGTGCCTAGATCTAGTTTGCCCGGGCGGACAAGTTTGGTGTAAAGAAGAGAAAAGGCATGGCGCAGAAAACTGCCGCCCCAGACAGCAGCGGCGAACTCGACGTCTTTTTGTTCCGGAGAGCAGGGTGTATGATCGGTAACGATAGCTTTTAATGTATTGTCTTTTATAGCCTGGATCAGGGCCTCCTGGTCCTTTTTTTCGCCTAAGGGGGGAGAAAGCTTAAAACTGGTGTTGTAGTCTTTTATATCATCACAGGTGAGAAGCAAATGAGAAGCAGGTGCAGCTCCGGTAACAGAGACACCTTGCTTTTGAACTTGGCCAAGTAAGGCTACGGCTTTAGCCGTAGAAAGGTGTATAAAATGTAGACGACCACCGGTAGTTTGGGCCAGCAATAGATCGCGAGCGACAGCTATTTCTTCGGCCACGGCTGGCACGGCCGGGAGTCCTAACCGAGTAGCTGCTTTACTTTCGCGCATAAGGCCGTCGGCGGCCAGCGCCGGATCCTCCGGATGGATGAACAGTGGCCGTTCAAAGGTGCCAGCGTATTTCAAGGCTAAAAATAGGAGCTGCGAATTTGCCGGCCAGTGTTCGCCATCGGAAAAGCCGTAAGCGCCTGCTTGAGCCAAGGAGCCCATATCGGCCAGTTCTTTTCCTTCTAAGTTGCGACTCAGTGCCCCTATGGGATACAGATGTACCGGACAGTTTTCTCGAGCTAGGGCCGTGAGTCCGGCTAGGCGCAAAGCATCGGTTAGAGGCGGTGTAGTGTCAGGCAAAACAGTAACACCGGTAAATCCGCCGCTGGCTGCAGTTTGGCCCAAAGAAGCCAGGGAGCG
>JAAYWY010000155.1 GCA_012516165.1 Bacillota bacterium | reverse complement strand
CTCAGGTTCTTTGGCAGGACGGCCAAAGTCCTTGCAATAACCGTCTGCTAGAAGCTCATTGATAAAGGAGAAGTCGATGGTTTGTTCAAGTCTTTTTAGTATATGATTTTCGGGGATTCGAGCGTAAACAGAGGCGCTAAATAGGGTGAATTGCTTTGGTTCAATACGCAGCATCTGTAAACCCCATTTCAAGAGTTTGTTAGCTTAATTATACTATATTTATGGCAGGCATTCCTGTTATGCCCGGTGCCACAGAGACTTTTTCAGTGGTTTCGGACAGTTCTTTTGTGTTGTTATTTAGGCTAGGGAACAGGAACACAAGGGGACAGTTCTTTTGTGTTGTTATTGCAAAACGTTAGTTGATGGAAAGCTATTGAAGTTTTTTCTTGGAACGATTGACAAAAGGGCTTTTTCAGTATACTATAATAGTAACAGAGCCCACCACGCCTCTTAACAATGCGGACCAGGGTGGGACATTTTATTTGGCGGGGATTTTTATGGAGATTAGGAAACACATAAAAAAGCCAACGACATTCAAAGAGCAAGTCCAGATTCTAAAATCAAGGAATCTTATTATCGACGATGAGAATATGGCAATATCCATATTACAAAACATCAATTATTATCGCCTTAGTGCATACCTGCTTACATACAAAACTAAAGACGGCTCTTATAATGGGGCTTCAATTATGGATGCTTTTAGGCTTTATCAGTTTGACCAGGATCTCCGTAATCTTATTTTACCCATGCTAGAAAATATTGAAATCGCCTTTAGAACCCACATAGCCTATTTAATCGCTCATAAATATGGAGCCCTGGGTTACCAGGATTGCCGAAATTTCAGAAATGAAAGCTACCACAGGGATATGCTGAAGGATCTGGAAGATGAGATTAACCGGAGCGATGAAATATTTGTGGGGCACCACAAACGATACTACGGTGGGGTTTTTCCTATTTGGGTTGTTATCGAACTAACTACATTTGGGGTTTTATCAAAAATGTATAGCAACCTGTTGGATGAAGACAAGGATGAAATAGCTGATAAATACTATGATACAAAAGGTGAATTCGTTAGGACCTGGCTGCATTCCCTTTCGACTTTAAGAAATATATGTGCTCATTACGGAAGATTGTATAACAGGAGATTAAAAATAACCCCAAAGCTATTTAAGATGGACAGGAAAAAAGGAATAAGGAATGACACAGTGTTTGCCAATATTTATATTATTGGCAGGCTATCAAATGATAAAGAGAAGTGGGGACATTTTGTTACCAGACTTGCGGCTTTAATAGAACAATACGAGGTAGTGGATTTAAAATACCTAGGTTTTCCCGAGAACTGGGAGGGTATACTTAGGAGTTTAGGAACACAAGGTGACAGTTCTGTTGTGTCGTTCCCAGATAGCTAAATAACTAAACAACACAAACAGACCGGGTGGTTTCCAAGCACGGAAATCCGCCTGGTCTGTTTTTGTTCGGGGGCCGGAGTGGATGGGATGGGGGAAAGGTGGCCGGGTAGGTGGGCCTGATTAGGTTTATCTGGTTACCTGGTTGGCTAGTTAATTGCTCCCGGTAACCCTTGGTGGCAATTAAGGGGGGTGAGGGTTTTTGTTTTTTTGGCTGGTAGGTGATAATGTGGCATGACCTCACTGACCACATTTTCTTATCAAGCATCAAATGCCATAATTTGTTATAGCTTATCCTCACACAATTTTCCTCCTTGCGTCTCGCTCCTGGGCTGATTAAATTTCGCATAAAATAAGCGATAGTGCAAGGCTCGCCTATTCATGATTAAATACACCATCCAGAAAGCCGTAACGGCCTTTATTTTTAACTCCCGTGAATTCAATAACTTTGACGTGTGGTTCCTCCTTAGTAACTGAGTCTAGCATGGGGAGCTTTTCTTTTTGTTCAATTATAATAATCTGCAAAGCGGGTGTCGATGCATTTAGTTCGCCTTCATCTGCAGTTCATCAATTTCATGGTTAATGGTATCTATCACCGATTTGGCATCATCGAGATGGCGCCCTGTGCCAAGTATGTTTAACACATCATGGTAGTGGTACTTCTCTAGCAGTTCACTTTCACGCTGGGCAAGCCTACCGACAGTGTCTTTGATATAGTCAATCACTGCACCACGTTTGGCAGTCCGGATTTTTTTATCTTCTATAATCTCATTGCTATCTGCATCCATACCGGTCATTAAAAATAGAACTGTTGCTTTCGAAACCGTTTCCGCCATATTTGGCGGCATGAGTGGTTTATAAAAGACAGAGGTTTCCGTTTGGTGTTCGGGTGAATAAGTTAAATTTATCGTATCCAAGGCCGGGATCAAAACGGAAATCCTTATTCTTTTTTGGTTCAAATCCAAAGAGGTAGTCAATACACTCCATAATGTAGCTTTTACCGGTATTTGCCGGACCTACAATAAAGTTTAGCCCGTCACAAAATTCAATAGTAGATGGCTTTTTCCCATTGCCGGTCACAACTAGCCTTTCAATATATAACCCTGCCATAACACTATCCCCCTTGAAGCGATGCTGTGGAACACAAGGGGACGGTTCTGTTGTGCAGTAGATAACCGTCCGACGCACTAACTAACCAAACAACCAAACAGCCGGGAGGTCCCACGTGGATCGCCTGGCTGTTTGCTTTGTTGACATGCCGACACAGGGGGACGGTTCTGTTGTGCAGTAGATAACCGTCCGGCGCACTAACTAACCAAAGACACAAGGGGACGGTTCTTATGTGTTGTTTTTCTCCCCAACTTGGTGTAAAATTTACATCAGGGGTGAAAAAATGCCAAGGGCAGCGAGGGAAAAAAGCAGCACCGGGATTTATCACGTGATGCTAAGGGGTATCAACCAT
>JAAYWY010000020.1 GCA_012516165.1 Bacillota bacterium | reverse complement strand
GTTTCTTGGAGCGCTGTTCGTGCTCCTGTTAGAGCAGCTTTTAGCACAGTTTCTACATCGCTTCCCCGACGCGCTGCCACCAATGCCTCTTTGGCTGCTATTCGAACCACTGTAAGCATAGTGCCTTCCACTGGCTTCATCACTGCTCGATAAGCTGTTCGCGTTGCCTCTAGAAAGGCTTGAGCTACATCTTTAGGCCCAGCTACACTTTTATCAGCCCAGGCGATGGATACACCGCGAAAAAACTGTGACAAAATCACTCCTGAATTGCCCCGAGCACCCATTAGCGATCCCATGGAGGCAGCTGCTGCTACTTTTGATAAATCACCTGCTGCATTTTCCGCTTCCCGTACAGCTGCTGTTAAGGTTAGCCCCATATTAGTCCCGGTATCACCATCGGGAACCGGAAACACATTGAGGGCATTTACACGTTCTTTATTTTTATCCAAAACCTCAGCTGCTCCCCGAAGCATGTCCTTTAGCAAAGCTCCAGTAATTTCTCGTCCCGCCACTATTTCTGCCCCCCTGCACGGGTCATGTCAACTTGTACTCCTTGAACACAAACATCAACACGTTCTACTTTTAAACCCGTGACTTCTTCTACAGCGTATTTCACTCTTTCCATTACATTTCTAGCTACCTCGGAAATGCGCACACCGTAGCAGACAATAATATGAAGGGTAATGAACACACGGTTACCTTCAATATTAATTTCCACGCCGCGGCTCCAATTTTCCTGCCCCAAAAGCTCTACAAAGCCATCAGTGATGCGACGAGAAGCCATGCCAACGAGACCAAAGCATTCCATGGCTGCAGCACCGGCCAAAGTAGCTATCACTTCTTGGCTAATTGCTATTTTCCCAAGCTCTGTACGACTTTCGCTTAGCATGTGTTCGCCTCCTTCGTTACGCCTGTTCTTTACTAAGTATATCTTTTATGGCAGTTTGCTACAAGCACTTTACACATTCCTTTGTGTCCATGCTGATATGTTCTAAAGTCCCGTTACAGGGTGACAACATCACAGTCCGGCGACAATGTACGCCTTTCCTCTTGCGCCAGCAGTCAAGGTGTGCTAGAATTCAAGGGGTTAGCAGAAACAACTGGCGGCATGATTTGGAGGTGGAATCATGGCTAAGGTTTGCGCCATTTGTGGTAAGACGAAGCAGATGGGAATGAAGGTAAGTCACTCTCATATCCGCACTAAAAAAGCGTGGAAACCCAATCTACAACGGGTAAAAATCCTGGTAGATGGTACATCCCCTAAGCGGACATATGTCTGCACTAGATGCCTGCGTTCCGGCAAAGTTAAGCGGGCTTTATAAAAAGCGCACGATTGCGCTTTTTATTTTTGCCAACTTACTATCCAACCTTAAGTCACCTCCACAGATACCCCTCATATTTTATTAAAAGCTAAAATACGAGTTAAGAAAAATCTGCTACTTTGATCGCGTTAAAAATCAGCAAACAGAAACAGAGAGGTTACCTACTTACTTTCCGGTAACCTCCAATTTATAATACACATGTTCTATATTATCCTTTTCGATTCGGCGATAAATCTGATTTATTTCCGCCAAGAGGACTTCGTATAAGACAAGGCGACGATACTCGGAATCTACCAAGCGATAGCCGCTCGTTTTGCAGAGAATCCTCTCGCCCAACTCTCTTCTCTCCCTTCCCTGACCTCACCCCCCAACTGTTGCTTAAGTCTTAGTCGCCGCGATGAAATGCTTCAAGCAAACCTTTGAGGATGCTGCCGATAAATTTAGGTGCTTTAATGACGTAAATTCGCATATTAGTCCCCCCTATTGGTCGTCAATAAATAATATCACTATACCATTGCCAGGTAGCACTACTTACATAGAGCGCAAGTATAGATACCCACCCACAGCTACCAGCATGAGCCCCAGCAGCATGCTCCAAGCCCATGGAGGAATGGCTAAAGCAAAAATAATAGCCCCGCTGGCAGCAATAACTCCTCCCATGCCTTTAACCCAGAAACGCGTTCGGCGTCTCACCTCCTTTTCACCTCCCCTGGTACTAGCACCTGCTACAATTTGCTACATTATATTCTTGCCATCCTGATTTGGCTCCTAATAATGAAAAAATAGCCCGGCTCATTTCACATTTAGCCGGGTTTGTCTTATTTACTATAATGAAACACCAGTATTACGCCTTGTTTTACCTTAATAGTTCCTTCTGAGCCAGCCAACTCGTTGCTTATGCCTACTACAGCAAACGGATCAAGATAAGCATCAGTGAGTGGGTATTTAAAGCCAATTTCAGTCACTCCTACCGCTGGCCCTTGGAAGGGAAAGACCGACACTAAGTCCCCTTTAGTTCCTTGAACAACTATCGTTTCGGTCACAGCATAAACTGTCAAAGGCGGGGTAACAGCACGGGCCAAAATACCCTTTTTAGCTAGAGCAGCCAGCAAAATTAGGTTAGCTAAAGTATGATCAATACGACCACCCAAAGCCCCCAGTAGCGTTATATTATTGGCTCCGCGAGCTAACACATGCCGTAAAGACAGTTCTGTATCCGTTTCGTCTTTCTCTCGTTTCACCCGGACCAACTCACAGCCTATCTGGCTTAAATAAGAAACTGCTGCTGGCGGCAGAGAGTCAAAATCGCCAATCACGGCCTGGGGAACATAACCTAAATCCAGTAGTGGTGCTGCTCCCCCATCGGCAGCAACCAAAAGATCGGCCTCTTTTAGATAAGAAGAGATTAATTGGTCTACCTGACCACCAGCTGCCACCACTACTGCTTTCATACCCCGCCACCTACCCCAGCTTGGCGAATAGCAGCAATGGCCGCTTGTACATCATTTGAGCCAAATACAGCTGATCCTGCCACTAACACATCCGCTCCAGCAGCAGTCACTAGCCGTGCTGTATCTGGCCCTATGCCACCATCTACTTCTAATGCTACGTCAAGCCCCCGGCGCCTGATTTCTCCTGCTACTTGTTCAATCTTAGGTAGTACTTGTGGAATAAACCTTTGGCCACCAAAACCAGGATTTACTGTCATCAATAGCACCATTCCTACTAAATCCAAAATATAAGTAAGCACTTGTGGTGGTGTGGCTGGGTTTAATGCTACAGCTGGAATCTTACCAAGTTCTTTTATGCTGGCAATAGTCCGATGAACATGATGGCATGTTTCTACATGAAACGATATAATATCGGCACCAGCAGCAGCGAAATCCTTCACCATAGAATCAGGGTTAGTAACCATGAGGTGTACATCTAAGGGAAGTTTGGTTAACCTTCGTACTGTTTTAACCATCTGCACACCAAACGTGATATTGGGCACAAAATGTCCGTCCATAATATCTAAATGTAACATATCGGCCCCAGCCGCCTCGGCCCGTACTACTTCTGCGCCAAGAACAGAAAAATCAGCAGCTAGGATTGATGGTGCTATCTTTATCATTACCACTTCCTCCTTAGTTCGCGCAACTCCTGGGCCATGCTTAAGTAAGATTCATATCGTATCGGCAAGGCCCGACCAGAGGCAACAGCAGCACGAACTGCACAATCAGGTTCGCTCTGATGACGGCAACCGGGAAAACGACACTTGGGTGCCGCTGCCCCTAACTCAGGAAATAGGTAAACTAGCTCTTCCGGCTCTACATCTGGTAAACCTAAAGTGCTAAAACCTGGGGTGTCAGCCACCCAACCACCACACTCTAGCGGTAACAATTCTACATGCCGGGTCGTATGACGACCACGTTTAGTCCGCTCGCTAACCTTTCCTGTAGCCAAATTAAGTCCCGGCTGCAGTGCATTTAGCAAACTGGATTTCCCTACCCCCGATTGACCAGCTAACACGCTAACCAAGCGGTGTAAATGAGTCCTAATCTGATCTATGTTCTCTTTGGTTTCGCTACTAACAGCGCATGTCGGATAGCCAGCCAGCTGATAGGGCAAAAGTATCTCTTTAGCTTGCTCTTTGTCCTGTATTAAATCGCACTTGTTAAGACAAATAACTATCTTCAACCCTGCTGCTTCAGCCTGGACCAAAATCCGGTCAACTAGCATATAATTGGGTAGTGGATTGTCCACCGCTAATACTACTATCGCCTTGTCTACATTGGCTATGGGGGGACGCACTAATCGGTTGGAACGAGGTTCAATTCCCTCTATAACGCCTTGATCTGGCCCCTGGGGCGTAAAGATAACCTTTTCGCCTACTAAGATTTCCTCTTTTTTCTTTAATGTACCCTTAACTATACAGCGATAAATTTGCCCCTCTGTGGCCACAAAGAAGAAGCCGCCTATAGCTTTAATAACTAACCCTCGCTTACGTTCCGCTACCAGCACTTACCGGATACTCCTTCCATACTTCACCATCTAGATATACTCGTATGCTACTTTGAGGACTGGCCTGAAGAGTCTGCTGCACTTTCTCGCCGGGGCCAAGCTTCTTATTAAACACGCGCTGCTTCTTACCTCCTTCACTTATTACCCATACTTCCACCTGTCGTCTGCTAGATCCATCCGGAACGGTAAGGTCAAGGGTAAAAGTAACCAACTCTAAGTCGCTATCGCCAGGTGGTCCTTGGCTTATAATTAAATTAATCTTATCGCCTTCCGTAACTGTAGTCCCCGCTGGCGGCTCGGTGCGAATAACTTTGTCTATCCCAAAGATATTACTAGGTTCTTTACGGGTGCTACTTACATCTAAGCCAAGAGCAACCAGCTGGTTTTTGGCTGAATCAATATCTTGCCCGGCTAGCTCAGGAACTAGCACCGGTTGCGGTGGTGGCCCCAACGACAACACTATCCCCACTTGGCTACCAACCGGCAGTTGGCTCCGCGGAGCTGGTTCCTGGCTTAAAACCAAACCGGGTGGAGTAACCGGATCGTATTCTTCGCGTATTGTACCTCGGATTAAGTTATTCTGGGTCAGCATAGCTTCTGCCCCGGCCTGGGTCTGTCCCCGGACATCCGGTACAGTAGTCATTTGCCGTCCCTGGCTCAGTACTACCCGTACCTTCTCACCAACACCGCTTTTTCTAAGCAATCCCGGTTGTGGTTCCTGCTCCAATACTATACCAGGTGGTTCCTCGCTATATTGTTCACGTATAACTTCATACACTAAACCCTTTTCAGCTAACAACCTTTGTGCTTGCTCTGCCGTTAACCCTACCAGCGGCGGTACCTCTACTACTGGTACCAAAAAATAAAATCGGAATAAGAAAAATGTTCCAACCAAAGCTGCCAGCAGCACTAACGTAGCTGCTGTCCAGACCATAGCACGGCGGTTATGCTTTGAGGCAGGCTCTTGTCCTAGATCTGCTTTAAGGAGCGGAGTTGTAAGAATCTGTGTTGGTTCATCTTCCTCAGTCCTCACCCAGCCGCCAACTTGGCCCAAGGCTAAACTCAGTTCTCCTGCCGTTTGGTAACGGTCCACGGGATTTTTAGCCATTGCTTTCATAATAATCTGTTTTAGATCTTCGGGCACCTGGGGACATAGTTCTGTTAAGTCCCGCGGTTCGGAATCTAAATGTCTTAAAGCTACAGCAATGGGAGAATCGCCTTCAAACGGCAACTGGCCTGTTAATAGCTCATAGAGCACAACGCCTAACGCATAAATATCAGACCGGGCGTCTACCGCCTCGCCACGGGCTTGTTCAGGCGAAAAATAGTGTACTGAACCTAGTACCATTCCTGTTTCAGTGAGACTAGAAGCTGCCGCTGCTCGGGCAATGCCAAAATCAGTAACTTTTACTTGCCCCTCAGGAGTAATAAGGAGGTTATGCGGTTTAATATCTCGGTGGATAATACCTCGGCAATGGGCATGCGCTAACGCTGTTGCTACCTGTTGTCCCACTTGGGCTACTTTATGCGGCGATAAGGGGCCGTGGCTGCGTAGGTAATCTTTAAGGTTTTCCCCTTGTACATACTCCATGACAATAAAATGCCGCCCCTGGTCTTCGCCCACATCGTAAATAGACACAATATTGGGATGAGCCAATCGAGCTGCTGCTCTAGCTTCACGCTGAAAACGATCCAAAAATTCCGGATTGCTGGCGTACTGATCGCGTAAAACCTTAATGGCCACCCACCGGTCCAAGTAAGTACAGCGGGCTTTATATACTACAGCCATACCGCCTTCGCCGATCTTTTCTACTAATTCATAGCGTTCTGCTAGCATTGAAGGCAACCTAGCTCACCTCCTTCAGCGCTAATTGTAACAACGTTCTCGCCAACGGTAGCGCTGCTGCTGCACCGCTCCCGGCATTTTCCACGATTACTGCCACCACTACCCGTGGTTTTTCGGCAGGAGCAAAACCAATATACCATGCATGTGGCGCACCATGAGGATTCTCTGCTGTACCCGTTTTTCCGGCGACCTTTATCTCTGATAAAGCCGCACCACGCCCAGTACCGTGCTTTGTCACTTCTATCATCATATCAGTAATGGCCGCTGCTACCTTAGGGGATACAAATTCGGCCATTTTTTGTGGCTTGGTACGGGCACTAATCCTACCCCCTAATCGCCTCTCTTGAACTAAATAAGGCTGATAAATCATCCCGCCATTAGCAATGCCAGCAGTAACTAAAGCCATCTGCAATGGGGTCGTCAATACCTGTCCCTGGCCAATGGCCCGCTGAGCAGTTTCGCCATCCCCAACATTTTGTTGGGGCCAAGAGCTTTTTGCTGTCGGTAGCTCAAAAGGTATATCGTTATTGAAAAAAGCCCGCTCAGCTTGTTTAGCTAAAGCATTGTTGCCAAGTTTTAATCCCAATTGACTAAAAGTCACATTACAAGATACAGCCAAGGCTGAAGCCAAATCCAATTCGCCATGTGCTTGGGAACAATGTACCGTATAACCAGGCAACGTCAATTGGCCCGGGCAATGGTAATTGTTAGCAGCTAGTTCAGGCCGCTGGCTCAGTACTGCCGCTAATGTCACTACTTTTAGTGTAGATCCCGGCGGATAAAGGCCTTGCGTGGCTCGGTTAAGAAGGGGGGCTGCCTTATCATGGCTGATGCTTTCCCACTGCTTAGCCAGTTTTGATGGCTCAAATGATGGTTGACTTGCCAGCGCCAGCACAGCCCCAGTCCGTGGATCTAGCACTATTGCTGCTCCGCGGCGCCCCGCCAAAAGACGCATGGCTTCGCGCTGAAGAGAAAGACTGACCGTCAGTACCAGGTCTTCTCCCTGCACAGCCAGGGGGAAATTTAATCCCAGAGCAGCCCAAAAGGGCGGTCGTCCACTGAGCTCGGCACCGTAGCGGGCTTCCAATCCTGCTGCACCTATCTTTGGATCAAGATAACCAATGATAGGCGCAAGATCGTAACCGGCAGGATAAACCCGCGGACCGCCTTTTTTATCTGTGACTGCTAAAACTTCGCCGTGACGATCGAAAATTCCTCCCCTTATGCTCTGGTTATCCCATCCAGCTACACGCTGGTTATTGTAAGGTGAAGCCATTAATTTATCACGCTGAAAAACAGTAAGGTTAGTCAAAGCCAGTACAATAAGAAGAAAAACACAGATAAACACCTTTTGTAAGCGCTGAACATTAGCTCTCATGAGGATCGCTCCTCAGCTGACAACCTTAATATCAACCCGAAACTAAATAAGGTGCTAACTAATGAACTGCCCCCATAGTTAAAAAGCGGCAAAGTAACGCCGGTTAAGGGAATAAGGCGCAAAGCTCCCCCTAGAATAACTAAAGACTGTAGAGTAAATAAAGAGGTTAGTCCTACTCCAACTAATGTCAAAAAATCATCGTTGCTAGCCAGCGCCGCTTTTAATCCTCGCTGCGACAGCAGCATGTAGACAACAATTAAAGCAATAGAACCAGCCAACCCGGTTTCCTCACACCAAGCCACAAAAGTAAGATCAGTGGTGATAGCCGGAATATGCTGCGGAGAGCCCTGCCCCAGTCCTGCCCCTAATAACCCACCAGCACTGATAGCTAATAATGCTTGCACTACCTGATAGCCTTGACCTGCTGCCTGATCCCACGGATGGAGCCAGATATTAATACGTGTTTGCACATGATTAAACAACCTATAGCTAACCATACCACCTGCGCCCAAAGCTAGAAATCCCAGCAATAAGTAGTCCAAACGAGGTGCAGCTACAAAAAGTTCGCACACAAAAAGGCCGAATAATAATAATCCGGTACCTAAATCCCGTTGTACAACCATAAGAAGTAACGTCAAGGCCACGGCTAACGCCAATGGTCCAAAATAAGCAGGGTGAGGCAGTTTTATTGGGCCTAGCTGCCAGAAACGAACTAAAAGTAGTTCTTTGCGTCGAGATAAATAACCAGCCAATGCCAATGCTAGCAGAATCTTGGCTGGCTCTGACGGCTGAAACCGCATAGGACCTAACTTTAACCAGCTCTTGGCTCCGTATACCTCTATACCAAATAACAAAGTACTGGCCAAACAACCCAAAGCCAGTAGTAATAAAAGCAGCCAATGATCTCGCCAAGCTCTGATATCGGTAACCATTTGCAGCAGCAACAAAGGACCCAAACCAGACAAAATCCAAATTACTTGCCAGAAAGCACTAGCCCGGTCTAAACGATACAAGGTGGCCACGCCGAGAAAAAGCGGCACTGTTAACAATGGCAATAATAATTCATCGGCACCTGATTCCATGGCCCTTAGGCTTAAATGAACCAAATATAAAGCCAGTGATATAGCTGCTGGATAAAAAAACGCCTGTGGTTCCCACACTGGGGCCGCTAACCACGACAGTCCAAACGCCAGCCAGCCTATAGCTATGGCTCCTCCTAACAGGGCTCGTTCTGTCTGACGGCTAGCCTTCATAGCCTATCACCCACACGGATCAATACCACTGTAATATTATCATGACCGCCATGACAAATAGCCTCTAGAACTAGCTCTTTTACTGCTTGATCGGGAGGTGAAGACATGAGAACTGCTTTAATCTCATCGTCGGTAAGCTCGCCGGTAAGCCCATCGGTACATAAAAGGAAGATATCCTCAGGTTCAGTATTTAGACTGAAGTAGTCCACTTCAAGGTCAGGCGCTGTGCCTACTACGCGCGTTAATAAATTCCGTTGGGGATGGAACCGGGCTTCAATCGGTGAGATAGAACCGCTGCTCACCAACTCTTGGACTAAAGAATGATCATTGGTTAATTGCCTTAGCTTACCTTGCCGAAATAAATAAGCCCGGCTATCTCCCACCTGAGCAATCTTAACTGTATGGTCAATAAACAAGGCCACGGTAACTGTAGTACCCATTCCGGTTAAATCGGAACAGCTTTGCCCTAGACGATAGATAGCTTTATTAGCAGCTTGTATAGCATCGCCCAGAAGTTTTTCCATTTGGTCCACCACGATACCAGATTTAGTTATATTTGTTTCAATAGTTTGCCGAATCATCTCTGCTGCCTGCTGACTAGCCACCTCACCGCCTTGATGTCCCCCCATACCATCAGCTACTAGTGCCAAATACCAATTATTTTTTCCTCCAAGCCAAAAAGAGTCTTCATTATCGTTTCGAACATTCCCTATGGCTGTTTGTGCCCATCCTGTAAACACTTCAGTCACCTCCCCGTGTCGATGCTTTCCCCGGTCTCTGACTGTCGTCGCCTTGGAGCGACTTCATATCTCGGTCCATGGCCCGTATTACGGAAAATAAGAACCAATAAAAGAAACTAAGAAATATTACATGAATTACCAGCCGAATCAGGTCCAAAGCTTTCACCCCCGGTATTCCAAGGTTGTAGACCCTAAAACAATCCTATCTCCTGCCTGGAGAGGTTTTTTACCTTGGAAGCGGTAGCCATTGAGCCAGGTACCGTTTAAGCTATCCAAATCTTCTACATAATCTTGGCCATCGGCCCAAGTTATAGCCAGATGCACCCGGGATACTTTGTCGTCATGCAAAACCACATGGTTAGTTTCCCGGCGCCCCACTAAAACTTTGTCCCCCCACAAGGTAAACGTAGCTCCCTTATCAGGACCATCCAATACAATTAAGGATCGAACCGGCAAAATTGTAAGGCCCTGCTTTTGCTGGCGCAAATGAAAGACAATGGTCGTGTCTTTATCCACCTCAGCCGGGATTGCCGCCGTGCCTGTGGCTGTCTTGACCTCCACTTTATCTACCGAGCCAAATGTGATACTAACCTTAACAGGGCCAGCTATTCGCCTCCCTCTGTCCTGGGCTTCTTGCTCTAACCTTGCAGACATCTCCTGTTCTAAGGTAGCTATTTTTTCTGGCAGCAAATCACGGTCCGCCGCTGGCAAAATTACCTGGTACTCATTAGGCCGGTCTTCGTTTCCTCGCCCACTCTCCTCTAATGCAGCTACCAAATGAAGCCATATGGTCGTCGGCAATGTGCGCTGTCGGCGGCGGTCCTTAGCACGACGCCAGCCGACTACCATCTTGCTTACAATACTAGTCATAGGATGCTGCCCCTTTCGCTAACCTCCGTCGCCGTAGCTGCCCACAGGCAGCGGTAATATCGCTACCTAGCTCACGGCGCACAGTAACTGAGATACCTTCCTGCTGTAGTACCTGGTAAAAAGCCTCCACCCGACTGCTGCTAGACCGGCAAAAACTACGCTCGGCCACCGGATTAAAAGGAATTAGGTTCACATGACACAGCATACCCTTTAAGAGTCTGGCCAATTGCTGTGCTTTATCTAGTCCATCGTTGACATTATCTAGCAGGGCATACTCGAAGGTAATACGACGATGCGTAGTCTCAGAATAGTAACGACAAGCAGACATCAGCTCAGCCAATGGATAAACCTTATTGATTGGCATTAGTTCACTTCTTAAGTCATCTGTAGGAGCATGTAGAGAAACCGCCAGCGTTAGGGGTAAACCCTCATTAGCTAAACGCCTGATACCAGGAACTAGGCCACAGGTGGAAAGTGTTACCCGCCGATAACTCAAGTTTAAACCAGCCGGATTAGCCGCTTGGGCTAAAAATGCCAGTACGTTATTATAGTTGTCTAAGGGCTCCCCGGTACCCATTAGCACTAAGCTGCGAACCTCTCCCCCCATATTCTTCGCCTCACGGGACAATAGCACAAGCTGCCCCATCATTTCTCCCACTGTTAAGTGGCGCACCAATCCCCCTAAGGTAGAAGCACAAAAAGCACACCCCATGCGACAACCAGCCTGTGATGATAGGCAGGCACTAAACCACTTCCTATACTTGAGTAATACCCCCTCCACCGCCTGTCCATCAGGCAAAGAAAACAATAGCTTAGTTGCGCTTTTATCTTTAGAATACTGGCGCTGGCTTATTCGGATGGTACTCAAAGAAGTCTCCTTTGCCAGCCGTTGCCGCAAAGCAGCAGGCAAATTAGTCATCTCATCTACCGTCAAAACAAAGTGCCGGTATAACCAGTTATATATCTGGTCTGCACGATAAGACGGTTCTCCCCATGAGGTCACAAGTTCCGTCAGTTGGCTGTGACTAAGACTTCTTAAATCCAGTTGAATCATAGTTGCTCCCTTCTTCACACCGCTTCAAGCGAGCTAAGAAAAACCCATCCACCTTATGTTTATGTGGATATAGCTCGACAAAGCCCTGCTTAAGGGTAGGTTCAGGAATAAATTCTTCTAGTTCCGGACGCAAATCATCGAGAACAAAGTCCGGATTAGCGCTTAGAAACTCTTTTACCACCAGTATGTTTTCTTCCGGCTCTATACTACAGGTACTATAGACCAAAGTTCCTCCCGGTATTACAGCAGTGGCCGCGCTAGACAGAATTTGCAGCTGCAACTTCGGGAGTTTATTGAGTTCCTCTGGCGTCTTATGCCACCTAAGATCGGGACGCCTTCTTAAAACACCAGTGCCCGAACAAGGTGCGTCTACTAACACCCTATGGAATCGTCCTATAAACTCAGGTGGTAACTCACGGGCATCACCTTCACAAATATGGATCCCGGTCAGCCGCAGACGGATACTGGTTTCTTTAATTAACGCCAATTTGTGGGCATGAATATCCATAGCCCAAATTTCGCCACATCCGTTCAGCAGCTCTGCCAAGTGAGTAGTTTTACCGCCGGGCCCGGCACAAACATCTAGTACCCGTTCACCAGGTTGCGGGGCTAAAGCATGGGCTACTAACATAGAGCTTTCATCTTGAATGCTAAATTTGCCATCTTTAAAACCCGGCAAGCTCCCCACCGCACCTGCCCCCTGCAAATACAGCGCTTCCGGCACGAAATGATGTGAAAGTGGGGTAAAACCCTGTACTCTTAGATAATCTGCCAATTCGTTGCTGCTAATAAGCGTTGTGTTAGTCCGTAGGCAAAGAGGAGGCGGCTGGTTGTTGGCCTCGCATAGGGCCATGGTCCCTTCTAGACCAAAGCGCTCTAGCCAACGCTGCACTAGCCACTCAGGATGAGAATATTTTACGGCCACATAGCGTACAGGATCCGTCAACGGATCAGGGTACTTTATCTGTTCCCGCTCGCGACTCAGCCGTCTTAATACAGCATTGACATAGCGGGCACTACCGGCGTGGCTGACCCGTTTTGCCTGCTGCACTGATTCAAAACAAGCAGCGGAAGGTGGTATGCGCGTATATAGCAACTGATAAGCTCCCAGTCTAAGCACCATGCGCACCGGCGGGTCTAGTTTGTCCAGCGGCATATGGCTGCATTCCTGCAAAATCCAGTCGAGCGTACCCATAGCCCTAATCGTTCCATACACTAGCTCGGTGGCCAGCGCTTTATCTTGAGCACTTAATGTGCTTTTAGCTAAGGATGGTGATAAAAGAAGATTAGCATAGGATTTTGTTTTCTCTATCCGGAGCAAAACGTCCAAAGCCAGGTCCCGGGCTGTCTTATCCTTCGCCATGTTTTTCCCCCTTTAGTAAATGCGCCTGGTACGCACAAAAAACTTCTGCGGCACCGCCACCCAGTTCAGTAGCAAAAGTGGTGCTGGCTGTTCCCAGCTTTGTTCGATTCCCACAATCTCTCGGTCCCGCACATCCCAACAAGTGGTCACGTATTTTTGCAGTACTGTGCCCAGTAACGGTCCAATCAAATTAGCCAGGAACAAAGCAATAACTACATTAAAAAAAGTAAAGTGGCGCGTAGCCAACAGTAACGCCAAGAAAGCTGCCGAGGACACAAAATTAGCAGCAGCGATAGTGGTGCCGCAGCGCCGATGGACTACGAGGTTTTTTTCTCCTGCTAACAAACGTCCATGACCAATCCTGGCTGCTGCCTCTAAAATAGTAGGGTCTACCGCACCATAAATATAAAAGCCGCCTTCAGTCGCCTGACCAGATAAACGTTGCGGCCCATAACGTTCTTCAATAACGTTGATGGTAGCATGCTCTAAGGCGTGGTTTTTTCTAAGATTGGGATTCATGGCTATTTTAATTAGTTCTCCTGGTACTGTAAGCAAATTCAACACGGAACGAATGGTAAAACCAAACGGAATTAAGAGCAGATTAAAAAAGAAAACTAGCACTAATGGTAATAATAGCCAGGGGAAAAATATAGCTAAAATAATAAAGAACAAAAGCAGCAACACTACTTCACCCCTAACGTTTCTACTTTAGGACTGATAAAAGACTGAACCACTTGCCTTAATTTTTCCATATCCACTCTGGTATCGACACAAGGTCCATTCGGGCGCTCATTTAAAACACCGAAGGCCGGTAGCGGGTAAACATCCTGCAATCCGCTGGACAGATCACGCTCGCAGGCTATAGCCACAATCGCTTCGGGGCGAAGTTCTTTTACCTTTTTACGAGCCAAGGTTCCACCAGTTACGACAGTCAAGTTAACGCCTAAGCACTCGGCCAACTGTAGCAGCTCTTGAATTTGACAACGGCCACAGCGATGACAATTGTTCACATCGGCTGTAATCTTAAATGGACATCCAGAGTATTGTAAACAGTGCGGTGCTAAAATAAGAAGCTTGGATGGTGGCACTTTAATAGCTCTTGTCCGTACTAAAGCATTATTAATCTCAATAAAAGAACGTTCCAACTTTTCTTTGGTCAGGTGTAAAAACCTTCCCGCTCCCATCACCAATGGCAGCAACCGTGTAATTACCATGTTAATAGGACGATCTAAAACAGGCAGGGGGCGACGCCAAATGATAATGAGAACCACGCCAACGACTCCCAAAAAAGCAACTATCACAAACAGTAGAAAGGCCAAACCTAAACCGAAAAGGAGGTAGCGTGAGAGTTTGTCCATACCGTAAAAGGATACATACCAAAGTCCACTGGCCAGCAAACCTAGTAAGGCCACAAAAGTTAGTGCTAATCCCAAGATTACTCTTTTCTTAGCCACATACTTACCCCCTTTTAGCCCCACATATCTCCTGGTTGAACCCGGTACCCGCATGCATAAGCTGTAGCCGACATAGCACGTTTCCCCGCCGGTTGCACTTCCTGTACCAAAAGTGCTCCCTTTCCTGTACTCACTAAAATACCGTCGTTTCCATCTATTTTCAGTACTTGCCCAGGTTTTTCTGCTGTAATTTTATCAGAAACTGCCCGCGCTTGCCAAATTTTTAGGCGACTGCCGCCTACAAACGTAACTGCGCCTGGTTTAGGATTCAAAGCTCGCACTCGGTTAGATAGATTTATGGCTGCCTCATTCCAATCTAAAATTTCTTCTTCTTTAGTTAGCGGCGGGGCCCAGCTAGCCAAAGAACTATCCTGCGGTTTTCTTGGTGCCGTCCCCTGGCTGATGGCTTCCACCGTACGTTGCAGTAAGTCGGCTCCTTTTAGCGCTAACCGGCGGGCTAATGAACCAGCGGTATCATCAGGCAAAATCTCTTCTGCTTCTTGGAAAATTATGTCCCCAGTATCTAGACCCTCGTCCATATACATAGTAGTAACACCAGTTATAGTATCTCCATTCATAATGGCTCGCTGAATTGGCGCCGCCCCTCTAAGCTGGGGTAATAAAGATGCATGTACATTGACACAGCCCAAGGGTGGAATAGTAAGCAGCGCTGGCGGTAAAATTTGACCAAAAGCAACCACCACGATAAGATCAGGCGCCAGTTCCTTAAGTTGTTGTAGAAACGGTTCATCTTTAATCCGTGCCGGTTGGAACACGGGAATCTCTAAAGCTAGTGCCGCTTCTTTGATCGGAGAGGGTTGGAAACGATGCCCTCGTCCTCGCGGTCGATCAGGCTGAGTTACCACCGCTATAATCGAAGAAGCTATCTTCTTAAGCGCTGGCACAGCAAACTGGGGTGTTCCCATAAATACAATACGCATTCATACCACCTTCATTCTTCTTGACTCTGCGCGGGGCGTAGATTCTGAGCTTTATCAATAAATAGCACCCCGTCTAAATGGTCTAGTTCATGCTGCAAAGCTCGGGCCAACAAGCCTTCACCTTCAATTTTAAATTCTTTTCCCTGAACATTAAAGGCCCTTACAGTCACCTTTTGGCTTCGGTAGACATCACCTACTAATCCTGGCAGACTAAGGCACCCTTCTACTCCCAGCTCCTTATCGTCTTCGCTGGTGATAATTTCAGGATTAATAAGCTCCAATAATCCCTCACCGACATCAATCACTACTACCCGCTGGAGCACCCCTACCTGCGGTGCAGCTAGTCCTACACCGTCAGCATCATACATGGTTTGAGCCATACTCCTTAATAACCGACGGAGTGTAGCATCGATCTTTGTTACCGGCTCAGCTTTCTTCCTAAGCACTGGATCCCCATATAGCCGAATGCTGAAACTGTCCATTTACGCTTCTTCTCCCCTCTTATAGATACGACAGCGGATCCACATCTACGGTAAGCCGGGCCTGAACCCGCCCAGCAGCAGCGGTAAGTTCTGGCCAAGCCGCAGCTAACTGTTGTCGCACCGCCGTCAAATCAGGACCCTTAACCAACAATTGCCAGCGGTATTTATCTCCTACCTTCAAGAACGGACTTGGAGTTGGTCCTTCTACTATGACTTCTTTGTCTGCTATTAACACAGACGATACTTGATGTAATAATTTTATCGCTGTCTTTTCTATTGGAGCCAGAGCTCGAAGCAAAATTATTTCTGCAAACGGCGGGTATAAGTGACGTTTACGTCGCTTGAGCTCCATGGTGTAAAATCCAATGTAATCATGCCTTTGGGCGGCGACAATACTAGCATGATGGGGTGTATAAGTCTGAAAAATAGCTCTGCCAGGCATCTCACCGCGTCCAGTGCGCCCTGACACTTGCTCCAGAAGCTGGAAGGTGCGCTCCCAAGCATATGGGTCCGGCAGATTGAGCGTAAGATCAGCACTAATTACCCCCACCAAAGTTACGCGTTTAATATCTAGACCTTTGGCTACCATCTGCGTTCCCACTAAGATATCTGCCTGCCCTTGGGCAAATGCATTGACAATACTATCAGTGGCACCACGTCTTGCGCTGGTATCGGCATCAAGCCTGAGGACACGTGCCCGGGGCCAAAGCCGCTCCACCTCACTTACTACGCGCTCGGTACCACAGCCAAAATCACGTACATAGGAACTACCACAGCTGGGACAAGTATCAAAAGCCGGTTTACTGTAGCCACAATGGTGACAAATTAGTCGCCGCTTAGCTTTATGGAATGTCAGTGCTAGCTCACAATGTGGACATTCGGCTACTAAGCCACAGCGGCGGCATAAAACAAACGTGCTGTGGCCACGCCGGTTAAGAAAAAGAATCGCTTGTTGTCCAGCAGCTAGTACCCGGCTAAGCTCATCTTGAAGCTGGCGGCTGAAAATGCTCAGATTACCAGCTAACAACTCCTGCCGCATATCCACCACATTTACTTGGGGTAATGGCCGATGAGCAATTCTTCGTGGCAAAGTAAGTAGGCAAAAATGATCGTCTTCACCCTGAGCCTTAAAATAGGTGGTCACTGCTGGTGTAGCACTGCCTAATATCGTCACTGCTTTGTTCTGCTGAGCCCGCCACAGGGCCACATCACGGGCATGATAACGCGGACTTTCTTCTTGCTTATAAGCAGTTTCATGTTCTTCATCTAAAATTATAGCACCAATGTTAGACAAAGGCGCAAAAATAGCGGAACGGGCACCCACCACCACCTGTGCCTGACCCCGCCGGATACGCTGCCACTCAGCGTATCTTTCTCGGTCTTTCAAACCGCTATGTAACATGGCCACCTGGTTACCAAAACGGCCGACAAAACGCTCCTGCATCTGAGGAGTTAGGGCAATTTCCGGCACCAGTACAATGCCACTTCGTCCCTTAGCTAGCACAGCCGCCAGCACTCTAAGATACACTTCGGTCTTACCGCTACCCGTAACACCATGTAGCAAAAACACCTTGCTTCGTTGCGCCTTAAGCGCAGGCATGATGGCTGCTAGTGCCCGTTCTTGATCTGGCGTAAGCACCGGTGGATCAGATGATGGCGGGATAACTTCCAGATGATCCTTGTTGGAGCCGTCGGTTACTTGTACCCATGTTTTTACTGCACCACGGGCCAAAAGAGACTTTAAGCTACTGGCTGCAGCCTTAGTCTGACGCAGTAGCTCAAGACGTGGCTGGGCACCGCCTGATACGAGAGCAGTGAGCAACCGCACCTGGGCCGGTGCCCGAACAGCTAGTTTCTCAATTAAGGCTTTCGCCTCCGCCTCAGTTATAGCCAAACCTACATATTCTACCCGCTGTTCTAAGGATAACCGATCACTCGAGCCTGGTGGCAAAACCAGGTGCAATGCTTCCACCAGATAACAAAGATAGCGGTCGGCCACCCACTTAGCTAACTGCCAACCTTCCTCACTAAAAAAGCCTTGACCTAGCACTGCTTTTATAGGGCGAATGTTAGCTACCGGTTCCGGCGTTTCTGGTACAACATAGCCACTTAAAACGCGGTGACCAAAAGGCACCCGCACCTTGGTACCACAGTGAACCTGGTCAGCCAAAGATTCAGGAATGCTATAGGTAAAAGGCTTGTTAGTAGCTGTCGTGACCAAGTCTACTACTACCGAAGCTAACTTTGGCATGGGTACCACTCCTTAAGCAGCTACTTCGTCACTGTAGCTAACAGATCCTGCCGGCATTGATAGGCTCGTTGCCAAATAGCAGCCGCAATATCTTCCTTATAAGCAAGCGGCAAGTGCTCGCGACGGCCATCTGGCCAAAGGATCATTACTTCGTTGGTATCGGCTGCAAACCCGGCATCATAGCGGGTAATATCATTGGCCACAATAAAGTCTAATCGCTTACGCCGTAGTTTTTCCTCAGCATGAGCCACCAGGTCCGAACTTTCAGCAGCAAAGCCGATAGTTATTTGATCTGGCTTCTTGCCTTCGGCTAATGCAGCCAAAATATCCACCGTAGATTCTAACTCCAATACTGGCTGACCTGTTTTCTTCTTGATTTTTTCCGTGCTGTACCTCTTTGGTCGGAAATCGGCCACCGCCGCCGCCATTACGAGTGCCGTAGCCGACGAAAAACGCTCCTTTACCGCCATATACATATCTTGAGCCGTTAGTACATCAACACGTTCCACTTGGGCTGGCGTAGGTAATGCTGTAGGGCCACTTATTAACGTAACTTTTGCTCCACTCCTGGCTGCTACCGCCGCCAAGGCATAACCCATACGTCCAGTAGAGCGATTGGACAAATAACGCACCGGATCCAGCGGTTCCCTAGTAGGACCAGCTGTTACTAACACCTGCCATCCACTAAGGTCCAAATTAGCAGTTATCAATCTTTGGGCTGCTTGTACAATTTGTTCTGGTGCTGCTAGCCGCCCTGGCCCTACATCACCACAGGCCAAATAGCCACTTTCCGGTTCTATAATATGAAAACCCCGCTGCCGCAAAAGATCCAAATTATGTTGCACAGCAGGGTTAAGATACATATTGCTGTTCATAGCTGGTGCTATCAGCACTGGAGCGTGGCTTGCCATAACAGTAGCCGTAAGCATGTCATCGGCTAATCCCAAGGCTAGCTTTCCTATCATATTGGCAGTAGCAGGAGCAATAAGGATCAAATCCGCTGCCTGAGCGTAGGAAACATGAGCCACCTCCCACCGGTCTGGAGCAGCAAACATATCTACCACTACCGGCTGACGGGTCAAAGTCTGGAAAGTGAGTGGCGCAATAAAGCGAGTAGCAGCTTCGGTCATAATTACCTTCACAATAGTACCAGCGTGAACAAGAGAACTGGCTATTTCGGCTGCTTTGTAAGCAGCGATACCTCCGGTAACACCCAAGACCACAGTTTTTCCTGTCATAATCTTCACCCCTGGGTAGCTTTGATTTCTGCTGTGCAGGGCACAACAATCCCTTGAGCTACTTCTTCCAAAGCAATAGTTACCGGTTTGCCTTCCACATCCAACCGTGGCGCTGCCCCTTCCATCAACTGGCGGGCCCTTTTGGCTGTAACTGCCACTAATAGATATTTGTTGGGAATACGTTTGCGCAAAGTAGCTAAGTCAGGTCCTTTCACGCTTTATCCCCCCATATTAACTTAAGTTCTTGTTCATCAAACCGACTAACCCGACAACGTTCAGCTAATAAAATAGCCTCTATCTTTTGAACTGCTTTCTCTACTTTATCATTAACAACTAAAAAATCATAGTTTCGTATCTGAGCCATTTCCTGGCGAGCTGATTGAAGGCGCTGTTCTTTTTCTTCGGGGCTCTCGGTGCCACGTTGATTAATGCGCCGTTTTAACTCGGCCAGATCCGGTGGTGATAGGAAAATTAAAATCCCAGCGGGGTAACTGGCTTTCACCTGCAAAGCCCCCTGGGTATCGATCTCCAGGAGCACATCATGTCCGGCTGCTAATTTCTGTTCCACCCAAGCACGGGGCGTGCCGTATAAATTACCGTACACCTGAGCCCATTCCAAGAAACCCCCGGCGGTAACTTGTTCTTGAAACTCTTCCCGCGTCAGGAAAAAGTAATTTACTCCCTCCTGTTCGCCAGGCCGCGGTCTTCTGGTGGTGGCAGAAATAGAATAAACAACTTCCGGATGACGTTGCCGCAAAAGTCCGCAGACCGTCCCTTTGCCACACCCTGATGGCCCAGATATTACTACAAGTAAGCCCTGGGGCATTGATCTCACTCCCTATTCCTCGTCACCGATATCTTCGGCTGCAGGAGTCCGATCGCCCAGACGATTAGCTACTGTCTCCGGTTGTACCGCCGACAAAATCACGTGGTCACTATCCATAACAATTACAGCTCGGGTCCGCCGCCCGTAAGTAGCATCAATTAGCATACCCCGATCCCGTGCTTCCTGCACTATACGCTTAATAGGGGCCGAATCCGGACTAACAATAGCCACTATGCGATTAGCCGACACGATATTACCAAAACCAATATTGATTAGTTTTATGGCCACAAAAACTCCTCCTTCCGAGTAGGCAACCAGGCCTTACTCTACATTCTGAGCTTGTTCACGCAGTTTTTCTAGCTCTGCTTTGCATTGTACCGCTAAAGAGCTTATATCCTTGTCTTGTGCTTTGGAAGCAATGGTATTTACTTCTCGGTTTGCTTCCTGGAGCAAAAATTCCAATCGCCGACCAACCGGTTCGTTTAAGGCCAAGACAGCTTCCATCTGCTGCAAATGGCTACAAAGCCGTACTAACTCCTCGTTGATGTCAGCCTTGTCTGCCATAAACACCACTTCTTGGGCCAAGCGGATCTCATCCACTACCACCCCTGGCCCTAGTGTAGCCAATCTTTCCTGTAACTTATTCCGGTAAAAATCAGGCACGGAAGCTGCCAATGTTTCTATATCCTGTGCTAACTGGCGAAGCGTTGCCAGCCGAGATAGCATGTCCTCTTTTAATGCTGCTCCTTCTCGCTGACGCATAACTAAAACTTTGCTTAGTGCCTCAGCCAGAGCCTGGGCACAAGTAGGCCACCATAACTCTAGGTCCACTTCCTGTTCTTCAACGGTAATGACTTCCGGCAGGGTAAGTAAATCCGCTGACGTGAGATCTAAGTTTAAAGAAAACTGCCTAGCTACTAACTGAGCAGCTTCCACATATGCCCGTGCCAGCTCATCGTCTACTCGCACCACCTTGGGCCAGCTTTGGCCACGCATGCTCACCCACACTTCGATTCGCCCACGGGATAACTGCGCCGCCAACTCACGGCGCAGTCGTTCTTCCCATTCGCTCAGCTCCCGGGGCAGGTGGATTACATACTCAGCAAAACGGTGATTCAACGTCCGAATTTCCACGGAAAAGATTAGAGTCCCAACCTGGGCAGAGCCCCGGCCAAACCCGGTCATACTATGCACCACTATCGCTTCCTTGTAAATAAAATCCCTTGCTGCCGCATCCTCTCTACCGCTTCCTGTAGCCGCTGCTCGTTTACTGTAAGGGCAATACGGAAAAAGCCTTCCCCGTGTTCGCCGTAACCATTGCCAGGCGCCACATTGACACCAGCCTTCTCCAGCAGTAAAGCACAAAAACTCTTGGAACTATATCCCTCCGGGACCGGCGCCCAAACATAAAAGGTCCCTTTGGTTGGCTTAAGGTCCCAACCCAAACTATTTAAGCCATTCACAATAACATCACGGCGGCGCATGTACATCTGATTCATACATTCAATATTATCTTGGGGACCAGTTAAGGCCTCAATAGCAGCATATTGAACGGCATTAAAGACGCCAGAGTCAATGTTGGTCTTGATCACCGATAAAGCAGCCAGTACATCTTTGTTACCTACAGCAAAACCGATACGCCACCCAGTCATATTATAAGGTTTGGAAAGTGAGTTAAATTCAATCCCCACTTCTTTGGCTCCTGGAGTAGCTAAAAAGCTGGGAGCCCGGTAGCCATCAAAGGTTGTTTCGCAGTAGGCAAAATCGTGGCACACAACAATATTGTTTTGGCGGGCAAATTCTACCGTATCCGCAAAGAACTGAGGTGTAGCTACTGCTGCTGTTGGGTTATTAGGATAGTTGATAAACAAAAGTTTAGACTTTTGAGCCACTACTGGATCAATGGCGCTGTAATCAGGTAAAAAGTCGTTTTCAGCCGTTAAAGGCATCGTATGCGGCACTCCGCCAGCCAGCAAAGTACCAGTACGATATACTGGGTATGCTGGATCAGGCACTAGAGTAACATCACCGGGATCAACAAAAGCCCAGCAAATATGAGCGATACCTTCTTTGGAACCAATTAAGGCCAGAACCTCCGTTTCTGGATCCAGTTCCACATCATAACGTTCCTTATACCAGGCTGCCACGGCTTTTTTAAACTCGGGTAATCCCTCATATGGCGGATAGCGATGGTTGGCACCATCAGTAGCCGCCTCTTTTAAGGCCTGAATTACGTGCTCTGGTGTGGGTTGATCAGGGTCACCAATACCAAGGTCAATTACATCCACCCCACGAGCCCGTGCTTGAGCCTTCAGCTTATCAATTTCTGCAAATAAGTATGGTGGAATGCTGGCAATGCGATCTGCTTTTTTAATAATCATGTCTTGTCCTCCTTATTGCTTATCAAGAATTTCTATCATCTCTGGTTGAAGCTCACCGCTAAAAACATAGGTAGCTGGACCCGTCATATATACGTGGTCATCTGCTCCCCATTTGATAATCAGCTCTCCTCCCGGTAATTCTACCGTTGCTTGGCGATCCACAAGCCCGGTTAGGCTACAGGCTACGACTACAGCACAGGCACCGGTACCGCAGGCTAAGGTCGGACCTGCCCCACGTTCCCACACTTTAACCCGTAAGCGCTGGGGTCCTACTTGTTGTACAAATTCCACGTTGGTTTTTTTGGGAAAAGCCGAGTGGCGCTCCATCAACGGTCCAAGTTTCTGCCAGGGAATATGTTCCAGATCATCCACTACGATCACTATGTGAGGGTTCCCCATGGAAACAGCAGTAAATGTAAATAATGTGTCATCTACAATAAGTTCGGCGTTGATCACCGAGCCACTTCCATAACCGACCACGGGGATATCAGCCGCATTAAGCCGCGGCTGACCCATATCCACACATACCTCAGCTACCTTACCTTCAGTTAAGATCAGCCGTGGCCGCATTATACCAGCTAATGTTTCCACTCCAAACTCTGTTTCTTTAGTAAAGCCGCGTTCATACACATACTTAGCAAAACAGCGAATGCCATTGCCACACATTTCGGCTTCGCTGCCATCAGAATTAATAATGCGCATCTTAAAAGGAGTTTTATCGCCGGGGAGAACTAGAATCAAACCATCGGCACCAATACCAAAATGGCGGTCGCATAGCAACCGTGCCCAAGTACCTAACTTAGCATCGGCCATTGTAGGTAGGCTTTCCATAAGAATGAAATCATTACCTAGACCGTGTAATTTCGCGAAACGCACGCTATTCGCCCTACTTTCAAGTATTATTACCCATTATATCAAGCGGACGGCGATCTGTCCACCGAAGCGCCCAGAGAATACCTTGAATCAACAAGCGAAAACCAGCTACCAACAATAGCAGGGCCCATTCTTCTACCGTCAGAGGCACGGTAGCAAACAAATTCTGCATAAACGGGTGATAAATAACCATCATTTGCAATCCTAAAGACACTACTACTGCTAAAAGCAGGTAGGGGTTGCTCCACAATCCAATGGCAAACACTGACTGGGTCTCACTTCGGCAGGCTAAAACATGAAATAGCTGCTGTAAAACCAAAACAGTAAATGCTAACGTGCGGGCTAAAGGTAAATTACCACTTCTCAGGCCAAGGACAAATACTGCTACGGTAAATAGTCCAATGCTGAGCCCCCGCATAACAATCTTGTAGGCCAATCCATGAGAAAATATGCTTTCAGTTTTTTTGCGTGGCGGTCGGGTCATAATGTCTGGCGCTGGCGGATCAAAGCCCAACGCCAGGGCCGGTAGACCATCAGTAAGCAAGTTAACCCACAAGATTTGAATCGGAAGTAACGGCAGGGGCAATCCCAATAGCGCAGCTAGTAACATGGTAATTACTTCACCGGTATTACTAGATAGCAGGTAGCGTATGAACTTGCGAATATTATCATAAATAGCCCGGCCCTCTTCCACTGCTGACACAATAGTAGCAAAATTATCATCTTGAATCACCATCGCTGCTGTTTCTCGAGCAATATCGGTCCCTCCCCGCCCCATAGCTACACCAATATCAGCTTCTTTCATTGCCGGAGCATCGTTAATACCGTCACCGGTCATGGCTACTACTTCTCCTTGGCGCTTCAACGCCCGGACAATGCGTAGTTTATGACGGGGGCTGACACGGGCATAGACATTTATCTTTCCTACTCGTGCTTCTAGTTCTTGCTGACTCCAACTATCAAGATCGGTACCCGTAGCTACACTATCTTCATAGGTGAGACCTAATTCTTTAGCCACAGCTACCGCTGTAGCTTTGTGGTCCCCAGTAATCATTATGGTCCGAATCCCCGCTAGGCGGCAACGGGCGATGGCTTCTTTTACGCCGGGCCGAGGAGGATCAATGAGCCCTACCAGACCTACTAGAGTAAGATCTTGTTCCAAGTCTGGGCTTGCAACCCTAACATTAGCTGGCAAATCTCGATACGCTACCGCGAGCACCCTCAAGGCACGAGAAGCCATATCTTCGTTTTCTTTAAGCCAATGTTCTTTGTCATTAGGTCCTAACGGTACCTTTCTCTTAGGACCGTTATAGATAGCCTGGCAACGTTCGATAACAATATCAGGAGCACCTTTGACCACCAATCGGGTACCGCCATTATAATGATGCAATGTACTCATACGCTTGCGTTCAGAGTCAAACGGCACCTCACCTATCCGAGGATAAGTTTGTTCGAGGAAACCACGGACTAAACCGGCCTCGGCAGCCTTGACTACTAATGCTGCTTCTGTGGGGTCCCCCTCAGCCGTCCATAGTTCTTCTCGCGGTCGACCGCGACGCCATAGATCCACCACCTCCACTTCCCGCCGCTTCAAAGAGGCATCGTTACAGAGCGCGGCCAAGGTCAGGAGCAACCGATGGTCCTGTGCTCTAATCTCCCGCACTGTCATCTTATTTTCAGTGAGTGTACCAGTCTTGTCAGCACAAATCACTGAGGCACAGCCTAAAGTTTCCACTGCTGGTAGAGCGCGGACAATAGCCTGGCGTTTGGCCATTCGTTGTACTCCCACAGCTAATGCCAGCGTAACCACAGCTGGCAAACCCTCAGGAATAGCTGCCACAGCCAAACTAATACCCGCCATAATAAGCTCGAGGGGCGATCCGCCTCGTTTAAATCCTAAAGTCACCACAACCGCACAAATGGCAATACAACCACCAACTAGCACCCGGCCCAATTGATCCAACCGCCGTTGTAGCGGCGTCAACTCTTCCACACGGCGCCCTAGCAACCGAGCAATTTGACCAGTTTCTGTCTGAAGTCCAGTGGCCACCACTATAGCCTCCGCTTTTCCGCGCGTAACCAGGGTACCAGCAAATACCATGTTGCGCCGTTCGGCCAACACAGTGCTAGGGGGAAACGTAGATACATCTTTGGCCACCGGCTCCGACTCCCCTGTCAAAGACGACTCATCGCACTCTAACCCCCAACATCTTACCACGCGGGCATCGGCCGCTATTTTATCTCCAGCATTAAGAATTAATAAATCACCAGGCACCACATCAGCCGCTGGTATCTCGGTCGTAAAGAGTCCTCGCCGACAATGGGCGCGCAAAGGAGCTAATTGCCTCAGAGCAGCTAGTGACTGTTCTGCCCGATATTCTTGCAAAAACCCAAGTACTGCATTGATCACTACAATGGCAATAATAACCAAGGCATCGCTCCATTCCGTCAAAAAGGCCGATAACATAGCCGCTATCATCAACACTAGTACCATAAAATCCTGAAACTGATCAGTAAACACCTTCCACATGCTCTTAGCCTGAGCGGCTGGAATGATATTAGGCCCCAGGCTTAAAAGACGTGCTTTAGCCTGAGCAGGATCCAAGCCGGTAGTAGCGTTGGTTTTCAAGGTAGACACAATTTCCTCTATAGGCAAAGAATGCCACGGTTGCAATGCACTGGCCTCCTTTTCAAATTTAAAAAGCCAACACTATGCTATCCTGGATGCTCCCAAGAAGATCCACGAGCAGTCTACAAGCTGCTAGCGTATCACCTTATGGTTGCTGATCAGGAAATTCCTAGTGCTCGGCTATCTGTATTTTATTGTGTTTCTTACTATCAGTGAAACCCTATGCCTGAAACGAGGAAAAAATGCGCCGCGTCTTGAGTAACAATTGACCCATCTTAGACCTACGGTTATACTGAAAACGTAGGAAATATAAAGGATGATGATCATGGCTTTCGATGCCGTTACCTTAACAGCTCTTATACCCGAACTGGAAGCACTGGTAGGTACCCGTGTGGTTCGTATACAGCAACCAGATGCCCTAGAAATTGTTTTAACCATGCGTGGGCACAATGGCAACAATCGACTACTGTTGTCAGCTCATCCCGAGCGAGCTCGCATACATCTTACTACCTATAGCCACAGAAACCCAGCAGAACCACCTAACTTTTGTATGTATCTGCGCCGTCATTTAGAAGGAGCGCAGCTCAGGCACATTACCCGGCCAGATAGTGAACGCATCGTCCACCTTCACTTCAGTAGCCGGGATGAATTAGGGGATAAGCGCGAGCTTGTAATTATCGTAGAAACCATGGGCAAACATAGTAACATCATCGTAGTAAACAAAGAGCAAAACACTATTTTAGCCGCCATCAAACCTATTACTGCCCATATGAGCCGCTACCGCCAGATACTGCCGGGCCTACCCTATAAAAGTCCACCGCCCCAAGAAAGAATACCTCTAGCTGAACTTACCGAATTGCAGTTTTATTCAGAACTTCCCTTGCGCAGCCGTCAGCCGGCCAAAGCACTGCTTTTAACTGTAGCTGGTCTTAGCCCCCTGTGGGCACAAGAGTTAGTTTTTCGAGCAGGTCTGCCGGAGAATCTAGATCTTCGGTCAGCCGATAGAAATGTTCTATCTTTTTTATGGCAGGAAATAGTCGCTTTTCGTCAAGCCTTGGCCCAACAGAATTTTGATCCAGTAGTTTATCTGCAGCCTCCAGGCCAAGTAGTAGCAGTGGCACCTTATAATCTAACTTGCTATTCAGGACTAGAAGCTAAACATTTCTCCACTATGAGCGCCGCACTAGACTATTATTTTGCCTGTAAAGAACAAGAAGGACAGTTCACAGCTTTAAAGCAAAGTATTCTCACACGTATCAGTTATCATATTGAACGGGTGGAAAAAAAGTTGGTCCTCCATTTAGAGGCTATCCGCACCGCCAAAGACGCTGACAAGCTCCGCTTGTATGGGGAGCTCCTTTTTGCCCATGCCCATCAATTACCACCTGGTGGTTTGACAGAAGTAGAACTTTATGACTGGAACAATCCGGAAAAACTTGTCTGCGTTCCCCTGGATCCATCCTTATCTCCGGTGCAAAACGCTCAACACTATTTTGCTCGTTACACCAAAGCCAAAAAAACCCTTGCTGCTGCCCATAGTCAAAAAGAACATGACGAAGAGGAGTTAAACTATCTCCAAAGTATAATCGTGGCCCTGGACGCAGCTGAGGATTTGGACGATCTGGAAGAAATAAAAGCTGAATTAGAAAAAGAAGGATACATTAAAAAAGATACCTCTTTCCGCCAACATCCAAAGAAAACACCACCAGACAACCAACCTCTAAGTTTTGTTGTTGACGGCTATACCATTTTCGTCGGCCGCAATAACCGACAAAATGATCGTTTGACCCTGCGCCTAGCCCAAGATAATGACATCTGGCTTCACACCCAAAATATTCCTGGTTCCCATGTTATCATTCGCTGTTTAGATGGCCAATTACCGCCAGAGCCTGTCCTTTTTGCTGCTGCTCATTTGGCAGCTTATTACAGTCGAGCCCGCAACTCTTCCCATGTTCCCGTAGACTACACTCGGCGCCGTTATGTAAAAAAACCAGCTGGTGCCCGTCCTGGCTTTGTCATCTACGACCACCAGCGGACCATATATGTCACACCCGATTTAGAAATGATTAAAGCTCTCAAAGGCCAACTTTGAGAGCTTTCCCTAATTATGAAACGATCCTAACTTTCAATCACTTTTTCTCTTCCTGAGGTAAAATCAGATTTAGTACGATACCCACAATAGTAGCCAACGGCATACCACTAACAGTAAAATTGCCCATACTTATTTCAGCACCGCCAATACCAATAACTAGAATCACCGAGGCCAAAATAAGATTGCGGTTCTCTGAAAAATCCACCTGACTTTCTACCAGCATACGCACACCAGCTGAAGCAATAGTGCCGAATAATAAAATTGAAATACCGCCTAGCACCGAAGACGGGATTGTTTGAATAGTCACACCTAGTTTTTGTACAAAGGAAAGGACGATAGCAATTGCGGCCGCCCAGCCGATAACCCACACGCTATATACCTTAGTGATAGCCATAACACCGATATTTTCACCATAAGTAGTATTAGGTGGGCCGCCGAAGAGAGCTGCCAGAGAAGTAGCCAAGCCATCGCCCAAGATGGAGCGGTGTAGCCCCGGATCACGGCCTAGATCGCGGCCAACAATATTGTTGGTTACCAATAAATGACCAATGTGCTCAGTAATGCTGACTACCGCTACCGGAGCAATTAATAGTGCCGCTGGCAGCGAAAACTGAGGTGTAACAAAACGCGGTATTGCAAACCAAGCTGCTTCCTTAATTGGCGTGAGATCGACCAAATTCTGGGTAAGGGCAAAAATATAACCAGAAACAATACCAAATAAAATGGGTATAACGTTCAAAATGCCTTTAAAATAAACATTGGCGATAATGGTCATAGCCAGGGTAAAAAGGGCCGTCCACACACCAGGTGAACTTAAAAAATGTACCGTTTCTCCTGGTTGAGGTAACAACCCGGCCATATCCACTGCCGTGCGAGCCAATCCCAATCCAATCACAATGACTACCGATCCCACCACCACCGGTGGTAACAGACGGTCGATCCAGTTAGTGCCGATCTTGTAGATTAAGGCTGATACCACCACATACACTAATCCAGCCACCATGCAACCAAATAAAGCTGCCGGTAAACCCCAATTCTTGATTGCTACCTGAATTGGAACAATAAAAGCAAAGGAAGAACCTAAATAAGCTGGAATTTTAGCCTTAGTACAAATAATGTAGGTAAAAGTCCCGACCCCACTACCTAAAAGCGCTAGTGAAGGCTCCATGCCTGTTAGAATAGGCACTAAAATAGTGGCGCCAAACATAGCAAATAAGTGCTGGACGCTAAGGGGTATTGTCTCCCACAGTGGTGGTTTCTCATGAACATCGATGATCTGCCGCAAAGAATCTCCTCCCTTTCTCGGTTATCATACCTATATATACTAAACCCTCCTCACCGATCCAAACCAGTAAGGAGGGTTTACCCTTTTCCCTTACCGGCCGCACAGGACCGACTTAAAGGGACTCTATTCTTCTTCCAGCAATACCACTTTATCCTCAGCATCTGTTTCTTTTAACCATACTGCTATTTGCTCTCGCCTTGACGTGGGCACATTCTTACCAACAAAATCAGGACGAATAGGAAGTTCTCGGTGCCCCCGATCAATAAGCACCGCTAACTGAATACTACTGGCTCGTCCCAAGTCCATCACCGCGTCCATAGCTGCCCGCACCGTACGACCGGTATAAAGCACATCATCCACCAAAATGACTTTTTTACCGGCCAAACTAAAATCAATACCTGTAAGATTTACTGGCGGCGAACTAGGTGGTTCTCTATCATCCCGATAGGCCGTAATATCCAAGTGACTCACCGGGATAGCTACACCCTCTATCTGCTGGATTTTTTCTGCCAGGCGCCGAGCCAGCGGATAACCTCGTGTTTGAATACCTAATAAGACTAGATTTTCCGTACCCTTATTTCGTTCTAGAATCTCATGAGCAATCCTCGTTAGCGCCCTTCTCAAACCATCCGCATCCATAAGAACCGT
>JAAYWY010000154.1 GCA_012516165.1 Bacillota bacterium | reverse complement strand
GAGTAGTGAAGCGCAATTTCGCATAATGCTTTTACGCCAATAGTCAGACATTCCTCTGGAAACAAGAATTTTGGATTGTGAATCTCACGCCATGTGTGGCCATGCTCCATGACCAGCGACACCATCTACTTGCAGCGTGATTAGCAAACCCTAAATACTGGCAACCAGTTTGATGTGGTTGCCGCTTGAAGTTGACAGATTGTTAATACATTGGTGGCACAATGATCTTAGAAGTGAGCTTAGACCTGGTTTATCTGCCCTGCGGCAGCACAGACCTTCGCAAATCCATCGACAGGCTGGAGGTGTTAGTCAGGGATGGTAAGTTAGCGATTATTTACAGGATATATACCTGGAAAGCAGAGTAAAGGAGCTTTGGTACATATATGCATATAGCCCCAGCAGTTTATACCTGCCGGGGCTATATAGTTACAACTTATTACTTATTGTCGTTAGCGGCTATTTGGGCCGGTAGTTCTTGCTCTATGAAACTGATGGCGCGGTCAATACGCTCCAGGCTCTTTTCCCGACCAAGGAGCTCAACTAATTCAAATAAGCCCGGGCCAATGGTACGACCACTTACTGCCAACCGCGTGGGATGAATAAGCTTAGCTGGTTTTATGCCTAGTTCTTCAGCTCGTGTACGATAAACCTCTTCTATTACCTGGTGTTCAAACGGCTCTACACTAGCTATAATTTCCTTAGCTTGGCGCAATATTTCCCCCGCCCCAGCGGGGACAAAATGTTTGCGCACACCTTTTTCCTCATATTCAAAGTCGTCGCTAAAAAAATAGCTGACTACGTCTACTAACTCTTCCAACGTTTTGGCTCGGTCGCGGGTTAAGTCCACGGCCTTTGTCAAGAGCTCTAATTTGGCTGGTTCGGGTGAAGCAGCAAGTAGGCCATGTTTTTGCATAAAGGGTATTACTTCCGCTACTATTCGCTCTAGCGGCAGCTCCCTAAGATAATGGCCGTTGATCCAAGCCAGCTTCTTGACATCATAGATAGCTGCTGTCTTTGATACACGATCGATGCTAAATTCTTCTACAATCCGCTCAATTGGCATGACCTCGTCCGTACCCTCTGGCGACCAGCCCAGCAAAGCTAAGTAATTAATAATAGCTTCGGGCAAATACCCTTCTTCGCGGAATTCTTCTACCGAGGTAGCTCCATGCCGTTTGCTCAATTTGGAGCGGTCAGGAGCCAAAATCATGGGGACATGGGCAAACTGGGGCAGCTCATAGCCTAAGGCCTGATATAATAGTATCTGGCGCGGCGTGTTAGAAAGGTGTTCCTCTGCCCGTATAATATGCGTCAGCTTCATGGCATAGTCATCGATTACACATGCGTAATTGTAAGTGGGCATGCCGTTGGACTTAACAATAATAAAATCATCTAATACCTCATTTTTAAATACGACCCGGCCGCGGATAATGTCGTCCACCACTGTCTCACCTTCGGCCGGTACTTTAAGCCGGACTACCGGTTGCCGACCCTCGGCTGCTAGACGAACTCGGTCTTGGTCGGTAAGATTACGGCAATGGCCATCATAGCGAGGCGCTTTGCCCTGCCGCCGGGCCTCTTCCCTTTTGGCCTCCAACTCTTCCGGTGTGCAATAGCAAAGATAAGCTAGCCCCTTATCGATCAGCTCTTGAGCTTTCTCCTCGTATAAATGTAGGCGCTGGGACTGAAAGTAGGGGCCATATTCGCCACCTATTTCTGGTCCTTCATCCCAGTCTAGCCCTAACCACTTGAGCGAGGAAATAATCTGATCCACTGATGCTTGGGTAGATCGCTCGGTATCGGTATCCTCGATCCTAAGTACAAAAGTGCCGCCGGTATGGCGGGCTAACAACCAATTGAACAGTGCCGTGCGTGCCCCGCCGATATGTAGCTTCCCGGTCGGGCTAGGGGCAAAGCGCACTCGTACTTTTTCCACCGTTATCCCTCCCGCGCCTTCCGAAATTATAAAGAAGGCTTGTCACAAATTAAAGTATATCACAGCTCCGAGCTAATTTCATCCCTCTCAAGGTACAAGCTCTAATATATCTCCTCTTTGTACCTATCATTAGCCAGATTATGCTAATTATACCATGTTATATTCAGTAACTCCAAGGAAACTTAACAACTGTCCAAGATAGACAATCCAGGGTATAATATCATATGGTTTCTATTAGGAAAGAAGGGATTTAATGCAGCGGCGTTATCCGGCCCAACCCTTAGTAGGCGTAGGAGCAGTTATGATTCGTGACAGCCGTATTCTCCTTATTCGCCGCGGTAAACCACCAGCTGAAGGGCTTTGGAGCCTCCCTGGCGGTGCAGTGGAGTTGGGAGAAACCCTAGCCCAGGCGCTACGCCGGGAGATTAAAGAAGAGTGTAATTTAGACATTGAAGTCGGTCCCCCCATTGCAGTGCTGGATTCTATTTTTCAGGACGATGAAGGAAAGATACTGTACCACTATGCCCTGGTAGATTTTTGGGTTAACGACGTCCAAGGGGAATTAGTTTGCTCCTCCGATGCCAAAGAAGCCCAGTGGGTACCGGTGGCAAAAGTAGCTTCTTTAGAACTCACCGCCGGTCTACTGCCACTTCTGGACCACTTGGGCTTTAGTAAAGGGCAACCACCTAAAGAGCCGCCCTCAGGCGTATTTTACTTTACTCAACTCAAACACTGTTAGAAAGGTGGGTGACAGCGTGGTCCCAAACCCTATTGCCTTTAGCATTGGCCCCCTGTCTATTCGTTGGTATGGTATTCTTATGGCGGTAGCTCTGTTAATTGGTACTAAATTAGCCCTAGATGAAGCCCGACGCCAAGGTATTGACGAAGATACTTTCTTAAACCTTATCCTTATTGGTGCCCCCCTGGGCTGGCTCGGTGCCCGCCTTTATTACGTCATTTTTAACTGGAGCTACTACAGCCAGCATCCGATTGAGATTCCCATGATTTGGCGTGGCGGACTGGCCATCCACGGGGGCTTAACCGCCGCTATACTGGTAGGCTGGTGGTATGCAAAACGGCATAATCTTGACTTTTGGCAAATTGCCGATATAACCGCCCCCTCCTTAGCCTTAGGGCAAGCTATCGGCCGCTGGGGCAATTTTTTCAATCAAGAAGCCTACGGCTACCCCACCTCATTGCCCTGGGCTATGTACATTGCTGGCCAGTGGCGGCACCCTACATTTTTATATGAGTCTATCTGGGACTTTTTGGTGTTCCTGGTATTGTTGCGCCTCAGGCGACATCCTAAGATCAAGCCCGGCGACGTATTTTTAAGCTACTTGGCCCTGTACTCTGTAGGTCGTTTTATTGTAGAAGGTTTCCGCACCGACAGCCTTATGCTGGGTTCCCTTAGAGCTGCTCAGGTGGCCAGCGTTGGCATAATTATAGCCGCCACCTATATTATCTGGCAGCGGCACAAAAGTCAGGTCTAGTTACTTGGTATAACGATCAGCTACCGTGGAAGCACCAAAAGATTCGGGTTTGATACGGGCCTCAAAACCACTACCGGTAATCATGCCCACCACCTCCCGAATAAGGCCTTTGGTCTCGCCTACTCGTCCTACATCCAAGTGAATTTCGATGTTAAGGTCATTATGGCCACTTTCAGCCAGCAAAGCAGTCAGGCGGCTAGCCACGTCTAGGCTAAGTGATGCCTCATAAAAAATCCGCTGCCGCAAGGACATAAACTTGTTCTGATTGCGTTTGCTATAATAGTAACGAGCCCCTTTGCCTTGACGGTGTACAATAATAGCGCTAACAAAGCAGATATGGTCTTCGCGCGGTTGGGAGTCGCTGCCGATAATAAGTCGATAGTCCATGTCGGGCTCAGCCGCCACGTACTCTAAAATATCAGCAAATACTTGGCGCAAGGTCATGGGGCCTTTGGTAGGACTATTAAATTCTTTCCGCACTACTTGCACACCATCCTTTAGTTAGCGCTGTTGTTCGGTAAGCGCTGTAGTAAGCTTGGCAAACTCCTTTAGACTTAGGGTCTCTCCGCGCCGCATGGGATCAATACCAGCACGAATCAAGGAAGCAGTTATATCCTGCTTGGTTAACCTATCGCCTAAGTCATGTTGCAGACTATTGGCTAATGTTTTGCGCCGATGACCAAACGATGCCCGTACTACTTGAAAAAAGAAATCCTTATCCCCTACATCCACTGCTGGTTGGTCGCGAAACTTAAGCCGCACTGCCGCCGACCACACTTTAGGCCGGGGAAAAAAGGCCGCTGGCGGGACTTTAAGTACCAGCTCAGGACAAGCATAAAATTGGGTCAGCACCGATAAACTGCCATAATCTTTGGTTCCCGGCTTGGCCACTAATCGCTGGGCTACTTCTAATTGCACTAAAATTACAGCTAGATTAGGGGGCTGGCCAGCGGTGAGAAGTTTGACTAGCACTGGGCTGGTGATATAATACGGCAGATTAGCCACCACTTTGCGCTGTCTAACGCTTTCACTTGGGGCTAATTGCCATAGTGTATCTAAATCTTGCTCCAGGAAATCGCCCCAAATAAGCTGAACATTGTTAAATTCAGCTAGATTAGCCGTGAGTACTGGCTCCAGCTCCTGATCCGCTTCAACGGCAATAACGGCGCCAGAGCGCTGCGCCAGTTCCACGGTAAGATTACCGCTACCAGGGCCAATTTCCAGTACGATGTCGGATTTAGACAGCTCGGCCGCATCGGCCAGGCGGGCTAGGATTCTTTTATCTAGCAAGAAGTTCTGACCTAGGCGCTTCTTGGCTTTAATATTGTGTTGTCGCAATTGTTCTTTAGTTTTAGCCCCCATGCTATTTCTCCTCTATTTGCTCCTCATCATAGTATAACCTTACATTTAGATGGAAATCAACTTGTCCTTCTTGTTTTGCCCTTGTAGACTCTTTCTTGGTGCCTATTTAAATACTTCACTTCCCGGCTTTGTAGGCCCATGATCCAAACTTATCTACGGCGAAAGGAGCATTGACCCATGACTGATCAGTGGATTACATATATCCGCAACAAATTTAATCGGACACCTTTTTTTAACTTTCTCGGTGTGGAAATAACATCGCTGTCGGTGGGAAAAGCAACTTTAACTCTCCCTGTTACAAAAAACCTACTTAATACCTATGGCACTTGCCACGGTGGCGTCCTGGCTGCGTTGGCTGACATGGTTATGGGCATTACCCTTAGAACATTAAAAGTGAGAGTTGTCACTGTGGAGCTGTCTTTGAATTATTTGCGGCCGGTTAAACTGGGGCAAACACTTATCGCTACAGCTGTTGTAATTCATCAAGGCCAACGGCTAATCGTAGCCGAAACAAAAATCTGTTCCCAGGGAAAAATGGTGGCTAAGGGTAAAGCGACCTTTTTCGTTACTGGGCCAGATAGTGAAGCTGATGGCTAAAAGCCGTTTCAGTCAAAGCCCACTACATATCCTACAAATCAAAACAAAACAAGTTTCAGTATATAACAAAGCCGGACAGAATTACTGCCCGGTAAATAGTCTCAGCTATTTTAGTATATAGACTTTTACTTTTCGTCGGCCCCAATTAACAGCTTCTTTCTGCGAGTCGACAAAAATGTCAATACGGTTACCTTTAATGGCACTACCCGTATCGGCCGCCAACGCTTGTCCGTAGTTTTCCACATATACCTTAGTGCCTAAGGGAATAACCCGTGGATCTACCGCCACAATACCTCGCCTGGGTTTGATCCCTATCGCGGTATGGCTGCCACCCACATCGTTTGGACAATAGGCCGTGGCCACAGCATCAATTACCCGGCTGTACCGATACTCGGTTCCGCCTCGGCTGATAGTGCCCATGGTGCCCACCGCTACTATTTCTGAAACTGGTGCCTGGACCACCTGTTCGGACACAACCTTTTCGCTTACCAGCTTGCCATCTTCCCAGACCTGGGTAATTAGTTGTTCGGCTACGCCTTCCTGACCTTTTTGATCCACACGGGTTTGCCCCAGCTCTAGATTACTATCCTGTCGCCGTTGCACTGTGTAAGGTACCTTAACCTTTACCTTAGTTTCCTTTTCTTCCACTTTGACCACAGTGATCTTTTGGCCGCTGGTAATAGGTGTATCTAGCGCAGGGTCTAACCGGTCATTGACGTCTACCTCTACTCCCCAGGACTTAAGGGCTTGACCTACTGTCGGCTCGGCTGTTTTTACTTCCATGGCGGTACCGCCTACCACCAGTGTCACTGGCACAGCATGCCTTATAGTCACTGTCATGTTTCGTTCCAGCTTAGTATCTAAGCTGGGTGTTACCTGGTCCTCTAATGCTAATTTTATTTCTTGCTGTTCCAGTAGGGTGCCTACTGTGCTCCGCCATGTTTTCACTGTGCGGGGCGTGCCGTCTACAACCAAGGTGATCTCTTTCCTCGCATCGGCATAACCGACAAGAAATAAAGAGAGAAACAACACCACCACAACCATGACTTGCGCCCTTTGTGATAGCCTCCTTGGTTGCCGGACGGTATGTTCCGGCATACCTGGAACCTCCTCTCCTTAAACTGACATCTTTTCTATTTTCTATTGTATGTCACTCATTCTAAAGGATTCCCCACTTAAAGTCAAATAAAAAGGGGCTTTAATTCCCATAAGAAGAGGAGATAAGGCCCTCTAAGACCACCATGACCAGGCCCTAGGGCCTGCTAGATGACTGGAGAGACTAAAACAGCCGCTAAGATGGCTTTGTGGGCATGGAGCCGGTTTTCGGCTTCATCGAAAACCACCGAAGCCGGATTGTCCACCACTTCGGCTGTGACTTCTTCGCCCCGGTGGCACGGTAAGCAATGAAGAAAAATAGCATCGGGTTTAGCGTGAACCATAAGATCCATATTTATCTGGTAGGGAGCAAACACCTTTTTCCGAGCTTCGCTCTCTTCTTCTTGCCCCATACTGGCCCAAACATCAGTATAGACAGCATCGGCCCCGGCCACCGCTGTTTTCGGGTCAGAAGTGATTTCTATCGACGCGCCACTGTCCTGGGCAGCTGTCTGCGCCAGGGCCACTACTTGTGCCTGGGGCTCGTAGCCAGGGGGACAAGCTGCACTGATGTGAACGCCCAACTTAGCTGCCCCCAGCAGTAGAGAATGAACCATGTTATTACCATCGCCGACGTACGCCAGCTTCAACCCTTTAAGCTGGCCTTTTTTCTCTTCTAGCGTAACCAAGTCCGCCACCGCCTGAGTGGGGTGCACCCAATCAGTAAGACCGTTGATTATAGGAATAGTCGCTTCCGCGGCCCACTTTAGCACTTCTTCATGGCCAAAAGTGCGAATTAGCACCGCATCCAAATACCGCGACAGCACTTTGGCTGTATCTGCCAGGGTCTCCCCGCGGCTAAGCTGCAACTCGTCCGGGCTAAGTGCTATAGCCTGACCTCCCAGCTGGGCCATACCGGCCATAAACGACACCCGGGTACGAGTAGAATTTTTACGAAAGATCATACCCAACGTCCGCCCTGCCAGCAGCGGGGGATCGGCGTTTTTCTTATGCTGTTCCTTCAGATAATGGGTTAAATCCAGCAAATAGCGCAGTTCTTCCGGCGTAAAATCAGCTAAAGTTAAAAAATCTCGTCCTTTAAGCGTTATCATTAAACATTTTTCCTCCTAGAACATTAAATAAAATTTTCATTACCGCGGTCTATTCTAACCCTAGATACCACCTAAGTTCCGCACAATTTAGCTGCTCACTGCCAAGGAGCGCTTTCGCGGCCCCGATGGCCGCAGCCAAGGTATCTAAGCTGGTGTAGCAGGGCAGTCCATACTCCACCGCCTGGCGGCGCAGAGTAAACCCTGCGGTTTTGGCGCCGGAGTGCGCTGACGGTATGATTACTGCTGCCCGGATCCGACCGGCAACAATTTCATCCCCAGCCTCCCAAGCGTTGATCCTTCGGGCTGGCACTTGTTGGTCTTGGAAATAATCAGCTGTTCCGAAAGTGGCTGCTATATCAAGTCCCAACTCGACCAATCGCCTTGCTAGCGAAGCCGCTCTTTCTTTTTCCCGGTCGGCCACTGCCATAAGTACTGTGCCTTCCCGGGGTAAGGCCTGACCGCTGGCCATAAGGGCTTTGGCCATGGCTGCCAGCAAACTTTTGTCTATGCCCAGCACTTCGCCGGTGGATTTCATCTCCGGCCCCAGTCGCGGATCCACTTTGCCCAGCTTACCCAGGGAAAAAACAGGGGCTTTCACCGCGAACAAATCCCTTGGTGAAAGCAGTCCTGGGACCAAGCCCAGGTCGGCAAAGTCTTGACCTAACATGATTTTGGTCGCCAGGCTTACCAATGGCACTCCCGTAATTTTGCTCATAAGCGGTACTGTTCGGCTGGCACGAGGATTGGCCTCTAGTACATACAAGCGTCCATCATAATAAACAAACTGGATATTGATAAAGCCACGCACCTGTAAACTGTGGGCCAAGGCCCGAACGGCGGCCACTGCCGCCTGGCATATTTCTTCCGGCAGGGAAAAAGCAGGGTAAACAGCAATGCTATCGCCAGAATGGATACCCGCCTGTTCCACATGCTGTAAAATGCCAGGGATAAACACAGCAGTACCATCGGAAATAGCATCCACTTCAAACTCTATACCGGGAAGATAACGGTCAATAAGTACCGTCTGCCCTCCGGCTGCTGCCAGGGCTTCTTTCAGGTAGTTTTCTAGTTCCACGCTATCGTAAACTATTTCCATACCGCGCCCACCCAAAACAAACGATGGCCGTACCAACACCGGAAACCCCAGCTTTTTCGCCAGTTTTATACCTGCCGCTAAATCGGTAACCGTGCCACCAGCCGGTCGCTGCAGCCCTAATTGGGACAAGATACCATCAAATATTTCCCGGTCTTCTGCTCCAGCCAACCCTGTTAGGGATGTGCCAAAAACAGGACACTGTTTCCCTAATTCAAATGCCAGATTAATAGCCGTTTGGCCTCCCAGTTGCACCAACAACCCCTGCGGCTGTTCTTTTTCTATAATTGCCGTGACATCTTCTGTTGTCAGGGGTTCGAAATATAAGCGATCGGCCACATCAAAATCAGTGCTCACGGTTTCTGGATTGTTGTTGATTAAAATTGTTTCCCAGCCAGCTTGCCGCACCGCTTGGGCTGCCTGCACCGAACAGTAATCGAACTCAATACCCTGCCCGATGCGGATAGGACCTGATCCTAAAACAACCACTTTGGGCCGGGAGCCGGTTACCACCTCATCGCTGCCAGCATAAGTGGAATAACAATACGGCGTTGCTTGGGCCGTCAATCCGGCTGCACTGTCTACCATTTTGTACCCTGGACGGCAGCCTAAACCCTCTCGCCAGTTTCTGATCTCCGCCGGGGACCAACCGCTGAAGAAACTCACAGCAGCATCGGTAAATCCCAAGCGTTTAGCGGCCAGCAGCCGCTCGGGAGTAAGGCCCAGCCTCAGCTCCTCTTCCTGGGCCACAATATTGGCTATTTTCTCTAAGAAAAAGGGCTGGATTCCCGTCCACTTGGCCAGCTGAGAAATAGTAATGCCACGACGAAATGCGGCAAAAAGTAGAAGCAAGCGAGAATCCAACTCTTGTTGGAGGCTAGTTATTAACTCGTCATCTGCTAACTTTTCCACCTCTGGCACCAGCGGATAATCCCATCCCAGTTCCAAGGAACGAAACGCCTTCAACAAAGCTCCTTCCAACGTGCGATCCAAAGCCATGACTTCGCCGGTGGCTTTCATCTGGGTGCCTAGCCGGTGGTCCGCTGCTTTGAACTTGTCGAAAGGCCAGCGCGGTATTTTAACCACCACATAATCCATCACGGGCTCTTGGCTGGCATAAGTACAGCCGGTCAACGGATTGATAATCTCGCTTAAATACAGCCCTAGAGCCGCTTTGGTCGTAACCTGAGCTATGGGATATCCGCTGGCCTTGGAAGCCAGTGCACTGGAGCGGCTTACCCGGGGATTCACTTCTATCACCATATAGCGCTCACTAGCAGGGTCCAGAGCAAACTGAACATTGCAGCCGCCGACAATCTTTAGGTGGCGAATAATCCTTAGCGCCGCCCCCGCAAGCAAACCATATTCCCGACTGGTTAGCGTCTGGGCCGGTGCCACCACTAGGCTATCTCCCGTGTGGATACCTACCGGATCTATGTTTTCCATGGAACAAACCACAATAGCATTGTCGCCCTGGTCGCGCACCACCTCAAACTCAATTTCTTTCCAGCCCTCTAGGCTCTGTTCCACCAACACCTGGCCGATGGGACTTGACTTAAGGCCTCTTTCTACCACAGCTCTAAGTTCTCTTTCATTGCTCACCCGGCCGCCACCGCTACCCCCTAGAGTAAAGGCGGGACGCACGATCAGGGGAAAACCAGCGCCGTGGGCAAAGGCCAAAGCTTCCGCAACCGAAGTCACTGCACAGCTGGAAGCCACCTCCTCCCCGATAGCCGTCATCGCTTCTTTGAACAGCTCCCGATCTTCCGCCTGGCAGATGGCCGAAATAGGGGTGCCTATAAGTTGCACCTGGTACTTAGCCAACACTCCGTTTTGCTCCAACTCGAGGGCTAAGTTGAGCCCGGTCTGCCCACCCAAAGTGGCCAGCAAACCCTGTGGCCGCTCATGGGCTATGATCCGACCGACAAACTCAGCCGTGAGAGGCTCCAGATACACCCGATCGGCCACCTTATAGTCGGTCATGATAGTGGCTGGGTTGCTATTTACCAGTATGGATTCTATGCCTTCTTCCTTCAGCGCTCGGCAGGCCTGTGACCCAGCATAATCAAATTCCGCCGCCTGGCCAATGACAATGGGTCCCGACCCGATAACCAAAACTTTTTTCAGGCTGCTATCCTTAGGCACTTTGCTGCTCCTTTCTGCCCACCAAGAAAGAAGCATCCTTGCGGTCAAGATTACCCTGATCACGGCTAAGTCGACTAATGGACTGGGTCCATAATGCTGGGATTAAACTGGCCCGCGCTGTCCCGCCCGTCATCTGGACTGTTCGCAGTAAAGCACGGGTATCTACCCCCGAGAGGCCGGGGATACCATAATACTGTAAATATTCGCTTATGCTTCTCTGGCGGCCCCAATGCTGCGGTTGCTGGCAAATATCGGCCACAATAAGACCGGCAATAACCGGTTCTTTTTTCATTTGCTCTTTACCCAAGCCACAGTTGCCCACTAAAGGATAAGTCATAACCACCACCTTACGGTCGTAACACTTATCCGTTAATACTCTCTCATAATCCACCATACCAGTGTGAAAAACTATTTCGCCCCACGCTGGTACAGCTGCACCAAACATCTCCCCACTAAAGCTCAGACCATTTTCTAACGTCACCGTAGCTAACATCTATCTATTTCCTCCTCCTTACACCGATATCTCTTGTTGCATAAGTATACCCGTAGTATTGTAAATATGCAAGAACAATTTTTTGGTGACAATTTTTTATTTACCCTCTTGACAGACTCCTTAAGACGGTATAATATTACCGGCAAGCGTATTTTTATACATAAGGAGGTAATTTTATGCTTGTGTGTCCCGAATGTGCCTGTGAGTGGGAAGTAGAAGATGTGGTTATAGGCGAAATAGTTGTATGCCCCGATTGTAGTGCCGAACTGGAGGTAGTCGGCCTCGATCCGGTAGAGCTGGCCTTGGCTCCGGAAGAGGAAGAAGACTGGGGCGAGTAAATGCCAAGGGAGTAAATATTAAACGACTATAACGAATATAAGGATGTGGCAAGATGCGCCTGGCCGTTTTATTGTCGCGTGTGCGCCAAGATGAAAAACTTTTATTTGAAGCTCTATCTAAACATCAATTAGATTGGACGCCGCTAAAAGACAGCGAAGTACAGTTTGATCTAACCAACTCAGCATCACCCTTTGCCTTTGACTTAGTCATTATCCGTTCTCTCAGTCAATCACGAGCCTACTATTCGGCCCAGGCGCTAAGTGCCGCCGGTGTACCCACCATTAACCCAGCAACGGTAATTAACACCTGTAACGACAAAGCCGTCTGTACCGCTGTGCTTGCCGCTGCTGGCATCCCCAGCCCTAAGACTGTATTGGCCTATACACCAGAAAGTGCCTTGGCCGCCATCGAAGCCATGGGCTATCCGGTAGTCCTTAAACCAGTCACCGGCTCCTGGGGACGATTGTTGGCCAAAATCAACGACCGAGAAGCAGCGGAAGCAGTGCTGGAACACAAAGCCACTCTTGGTTCTTACCTGCACTCTATTTTTTACATCCAAGAATACATTCCCAAACCAAAGCGGGATATCCGGGTGGTAGTTATCGATAACCAACCAGTGGCAGCCATGTATCGTAATTCGGCCCATTGGATCACCAACGCCGCCCGCGGAAGCTCGTGTACTCCCTGTCCCCTTACCGCTGACATCACCGATCTCGCCGTGGCCACAGCCCAAGCTGTGGGCGGCGGAGCCGTGGCCGTAGACCTAATGGAAAGTGATCGCGGGCTTCTGGTAACAGAGGTCAACGCCACTTTTGAGTTTAAAGCCCTAACCGAAGCTACCGGTATTGATGTAGCCGGACAGTTAGTAGAGTATGCACTAAAGGTGGAATCGAAATGAAAGTAGCTATCGCTGGCGCCTCTGGTTATGTGGGAGGGGAACTGCTTCGAATCCTCCTGAGCCATCCGGAAGTAGAAGTGGTTCAAGTAACATCGGAATCGCGGGCCGGAAAACCAGTAACCAGAGTCCATCCCAACTTGCGCAAAAGAACAACATTAAAATTCAGCTGTTTGGCCGATCTAAAGCCTTGCGATGCGCTGTTTTTAGCACTACCCCATAATAAAACAGCCTCCCTGATGCCCGCTCTTAAGCAGCTGGCACCCTTGATCTTTGACCTGTCGGCCGACTTTAGATTAAAGAATATCGCCGACTACCAAAAATGGTACGGCTATACCCATCCCCATCCGGAACTTTTGACCGACTTTGTTTACGGTATCCCGGAACTGCACCGGGAACAAATAAAAACAGCTTCTTATGTTGCCGGTGCTGGCTGCCTGGCCACTGCTACTATTTTGGCGTTGGCTCCGTTGTTCCAAAATAATGTGGTGGAGCCCATGGTAATTGTGGAAGGAAAATTCGGTTCCTCTGCTGGCGGAAACCATCCTTCCCTAGCCTCTCACCACCCCGAGCGCAGCCAGGTGGTACGTACATACGCTCCCACCGGCCACCGCCACACAGCAGAAGTAGTGCAGGAGCTGAGTTTTCACCAAGTACCCCAGGTTCATCTCACTGCCACCTCAGTGGAGCTAATCCGCGGCATCCTGGCCACTTGTCATGTGTTTTTAACCCAGGATTTGAGCGATAAAGATATTTGGCAGATTTACCGCGCCAGTTACGGCCCGGAACCCTTTATCCGTCTGGTGAGTGAGCGCCAGGGGATTTATCGCTATCCGGAACCGAAACTGGTCGCCGGCACCAATTATTGCGATATTGGGTTTGAACGCGACCCTAATTCCAATCGCTTAGTTATTATGTCCGCCATTGACAACCTGGTAAAAGGCGCCGCTGGCAACGCCGTGCAGGCCTTTAATATTCGTATGGGCTGGCCGGAAACCACCGGTCTAGAGTTTTGCGGGCTGCACCCCTAAAGTGAACAATCATCGCGGGCGACCACGGAGGGTCACCCCTACACCAAGGCCGCGGCATATACACTATTGGTAATACCCTACTGGGTATTCTCGTAAGTAGTGCATGCAAAGCAAGAAAAGCGCCGACGCATGTCCCTACCTTGTAGGGTAGGCTAGGTCGAGCCTCAAAGGGACGAGTTCGGAGGTGGCAATTAACAATGTGTTTTTTAAGAGGTGAATACCATGCTGGTAGTTAAATTAGGCGGGGCCGCTGGTATCGACTTTCAGCCGTTGGTAGCCGATGTAGCCTCCCTCATTCACAGCGGGGAGAAAGTAGTTCTGGTGCACGGCGGTTCGGCAGCCGCCGATGAGCTAAGCCACAAGTTAGGCTATCCACCGCAACATTTTTTCTCCCCGTCCGGCGTCAAGAGCCGTTACACCGATAAAAAAACCCTGGAAATTATGCTCATGGCTTGTGCCGGTCAGCTAAATAAGCTCCTGGTAGCCGCCTTGCAGGCTCAAGGGGTCAATGCCGTGGGGCTTACCGGGTTAGACGGTCAGCTGATCACCGCTAAGCGAAAAAAAGCGGTTCGAGCCCAAAAAGACGGTCGCGTAATAGTAATACGGGATGACTACAGCGGCCAAATAGAACATATAAACAGCGGACTAATACAGCTTCTGTTGCAGGCCGACTATGTTCCTGTGATAAGCTCTTTTGCCTTAAGCGAAGAAGGCGAGGCCCTAAACGTAGATGCCGACCGAGTAGCCGCCCAGGTAGCCGTAGCCATTAAGGCTGATGCACTTGTCCTTCTTACTAACGTCCCCGGCCTACTGCAGAACCCAGCCGACCACAGCACGCTGATCGACCGCATTGCGGAATCGGCATTAGCCTCCTACGAGGACGTCGCTCAAGGGAAAATGAAAAAGAAGCTCCTAGCCGCTAAAGAAGCGGTGGCCGGAGGAATATCTCAAGTAATAATTGCTGATGCCCGTAAAAAACTCCCTGTTTCCCAAGCTTTGGCCCAAGAAGGGACGGTGATCACCCCATGACGTCTTCTCTTACCCCGCCTTTTCTTCCTGATGTGATCGCCTTGGAGGAAAAGTTGGAAGTACCCTTGTACCGCAAACGAAGTTTTGCTTTAGCCCACGGCCAGGGAGCCCGGGTCTGGGATATAGACGGCAACAGCTATATCGACTGCATCTCTGGGCACGGGGTAGCGGTGGTAGGCCACTGCCATCCCCAGGTGGTGCAGGCCATAACCTACCAGGCCCAAGAGCTCATCACCTGCCAAGAGTCGTTTGCTAATCCGGCTCGGGCCCTGTTTTTATCTCGTTTGTCTCAGGTAATGCCGCCGGAGCTCTCCCGCTTTTTCCTTTGTAACTCCGGTACAGAAGCTGTCGAAGCAGCGCTAAAATTTGCCCGCGTGGCCACCGGCCGGACCGAAATTATAGCCGCCACGAGAGCCTTTCATGGCCGAACCATGGGAGCCTTGTCAGCCACATGGCGGCCGCAGTATCGTGATGCCTTTCAGCCTCTGGTGCCGGGCTTTAGCCACGTACCCTTTAACAATATAGAAGCCTTGGAAAAAGCCGTAGGGGAAAATACCGCGGCTGTTATCCTGGAGCCGGTGCAAGGAGAAGGCGGTGTCTACCCTGCCGATCCTGGTTATCTAAAACAGGTAAAAGAAATTACCCACAGCCAAGGAGCACTCCTTATTTTAGACGAAGTGCAAACCGGCTGCGGTCGCACCGGTCATTTTTTAGCAGCCGAACATTACCAGATAACTCCGGATATAGTCTGCTTAGCCAAGGGTATTGGCGGCGGCCTGCCCCTGGGTGTAGTGGCCGTATCGGAAAAAATAGCAGCCGCCTTAGCTCCCGGCCTGCATGCTTCCACCTTCGGCGGCAATCCCTTAGCCTGCGCTGCCGGTGCCGCCGTCCTTCAAATTATTGAACAGGAACAACTTTCCCCAAGAGCAGCCCACCTAGGAACATGGTTCGTGGAAGAGATAAAAAAGTTGGCCTTACCGGCCGTACGCAATATTCGGTCCTTGGGTCTTATGATCGGACTAGAACTTAGATTTCGCTGCGCCCCTTATCTGACAGCCTTGGAACAACAAAGAGTGCTAGCTCTGGCTGCCGGTCCACAAGTAGTCCGCTTGCTGCCACCATTGGTTATAACCCAAGAAGAGCTGGAGCAAGTGCTAGCTGCTCTGGCTATAGTGCTGGGGGAACAGAAATGACACTGCCTCACCCTCAACTCACCCCGGAAGAAGTGTCCCTGCTCTTTAGCCTCGTTGCTATAAAAAGCCCCTCCGGCCAAGAACAAGAAGCCGTCTCCTATCTAACTTCCTACTTAGCTGCCCGAAAATGGCAAACTAAAATAGACCAAGCCGGTAACGCTGTGGCCGAAATCGGTTCTGGGCCTGCCACCTTACTCTTTTTAGGTCATATCGATACGGTTCCCGGTCACGTCCCCGTACGTATTGACGGGGATCTTCTTTACGGCCGAGGGGCTGTGGATGCCAAAGGTGCCATAGCCGCATTCGCTTCCGCCGCGGAAAGAATCAAAAGTCAGTTAGCCTATAAGATTGTGCTAATCGCCGCTGTAGGAGAAGAAACACCTTATTCTCCCGGTGCCCATTATATTGTAGATCGTTACCAGCCGGATTTTTGTATTATCGGTGAACCCAGCAGTTGGTCAGCAGTAACCCTGGGCTACAAAGGAAGCCTAGGACTTACTGTCTCTGCTCGGCAGCCAGCAGGCCACAGCGCCGGTCCTGGCGACTCCGCCCCGGAAAAAACTATAGCCTATTGGCAACAAATACAATCCTTTTGTAACCATTACAATGCGGGCCGCAGCGGCTTCGCCCAGCTGGACACCACCTTGCAAAGTACCACTAACACAGATGATCACTGGTGGCCAGAAAGTCAGATTCAGTTATCTTTTCGATTACCAGTAGATCTAACACCGGATGAGCTTAAAGCCCAGCTGCAAAACCTGGCCTCCCCAGACCTTAACCTCAGCTTCACCCCTGGTCTTCCCGCCTTCAAGGCCGAAAAAAACACCCCCCTCACCCGCGCCTTCCTGGCTGCCATCCGCAGCCTCGGTGGCAAACCCAGCTTCAAACTAAAAAGCGGGACCGCCGATATGAACATCGTCGGTCCCGCCTGGAACGTGCCTATACTCGCCTACGGCCCCGGTGATTCCTCCCTGGACCATACACCATTTGAACATTTATCCTTGTCCGAATATGCCCGCTCTATTGCTGTACTAACTCAAGTTCTACTAAAGACTCCTGAATAAACCCAGACAAGGTCCTTACTTCTTGCTTTCCTCGGTTTTGCTAATAACTTCTTAGAGTACATCAAACACCTGTTCAAAGCTCGCTCGTTCTTCTAAATACTTGAAATCCCCATCCGGGTTGTTAGCCATTAAGTTTATACCTCCTCGGCCCGGTTTGCTCTAGTCATCCCGATTCGAGAGCCCTGTTCCAACTAGAGATGGCAAGCTGGGTGAGAATAAGTTCTTCTGGTTGAAAATAGCAACAAGATGTGGTTACTTTTCTTTCATCACCACAATCACAGCGTAAATACCCGTTATGATCAACATAAAAAAGAACACTATATACATGATAAGCTGAGGATTATCCTGCCATCTGGCTGCTAAGCGTTGAGATCTTAGCTCTTTGCTTAGGACGTGGTCAACTTTCGGTTCGACAAAATATGCTCCTTGGGCATCGCCATCATTGTCAATAACCACAGCATCGCCCACCAGTCTAGCCGTAAAACTAGGGTCCTTTAGATACTCTTTTGCTGCCATAAGGTCCCTTTTTGTGGTCCCGGTGACCACCATTAGATGCCTATCGCTGGCAAAGGGCGAAGGCAGTAATTGTATCGACGATAAGTTTTTGCTATAATCGTCCACCAAATAGAGCTTATCATTGGATTCAAATTTGTTCCCGGCTTCATTGAATTTTAGATAGAGCTTATCGTTGAGCTTTCTAATGGTGCTATTATCGTGGAAAGTCCCCAGTACAATAATGTTTTGGTTTTTGTTGGCCACCTCAAAATCGGAGCTTTTTATCACTTTTATATTATCTATCTTTTGTGTACTATGCCCCATGAAGGCCATGAGGTTGGCAGCCATGGTCAAGTAGTCTCCCGTCACCTGGTCGGGAAGAACCAACAAAATATCATCTGGCGCACCATTTTTTATAAACATTCCCGGATAATGCTGGAAATATCTGTCCTTAATTATTTCCTGGGGAATATCAAAACTGGCTTCTTTCGACACTAGAGCCCATATGTCGCCGTGCCGCCAGTTGGTGCAATCGAAACCATAAGGTTCTAAGTAAAAAATCAGTTTTAGCTCTAAAGAGTTTTCGTTCCAAAACTCCCGCGGTATGTCAATTTCTAGTTCGTCATTTTCTGCTCTTTCTTTGTCTAGTAGTTTGTCAGTTATGGGTATATGGTTCAAATAAATAGATACCGCAGATTTATTGAAATCCAAGGCTTGGGAATAACGGATAGGAAGATGGATAAAAGAACCCTCTTTTAACCGGTGATTGGGGGGAATGTTGACCGCAAAAGTCGCTTGCTGAAAAAATATTCCCTTAAGAAGGGTATCGCCATAGCCTAGATCTTTTAATGTCACTTTAGCTGGGCTTTTTTCTTCATTGTCCCTGGGAACATAATCTTGCTTGATAAATTGTGTCCTTCCCGACATTTGAGCAACCAGTTTATCCCAGGTCAAAGCCTTGGCTGCCATTATAAGCTTGTCGTCATCTAGTGACATTATGTAAAGTGCTCGGTTACTTTGACCCTGTGGCGATATGGTCTCTGTTATCATGGCTTTATCCGTTAGATCAGGTAAATCACTATTTAACGGCTTAAATAACACATGATCAGCATCTCTGGGACTTCCTATCACTATTAAGTTGGTGCTTTCCGTCAACGTTGAAAAATCCTTGTATGGTAGTACTTTGACATCTACATCGTTATAAGGCACTCGCCGACCAAAGTCGGTAGCCAAAATAGCAGCCGCGCTCATTTGGCCGCTGGTAGGATGGTCGGGAATTAATATGACACAGTTTACGGGAACAGAAGCCGAAGGCTTTAGATAAGGATAGGGATAATCTTTTAAGCCCAGCTTATCGGGAATCTCTTGGTACTCCAAATGAACAAAAGATTCTTTGTGGAACACTAACCAATTAGCCGGATTTAAATCATCGGTACACGGCTCTTGCGTAATACGATGATAAGTAGATAATTTTACCAAGTTGTAGCCGTGGACAATATACTCTTTTGGCAAAACGATTTTTTCCTCCGTTTTATAATTGTCCTTGTCCTGAAGGCTAATACTTTTTATGGGTATATCATTCAAATACACGGTTAAGGTGGAATTCTGATACTTCTTGATCTCGCTTTGGCTAAATATTAGGTTAAGATAGCACCCTTCTTTGGGTGCCCAGTGCTCATCCACAAAGAAGAAAATATTGTGCCCACCAAAAATACCCTTAATGGTAACATCCTGAGGGAAGAAGGTGTTTTGGTTGCCCGTGGGCTCAGCCCAAGCCAAGCCAACATTAAAAACCATTATTAAAGCGATAATCAAACCTATGGTTTTTTTCATAAATATAACTCCCCTAAAACCTCTCTGTTTTATACCAAACATGCTCTCTTTTTAAAACGGCATCTCTTGTATAGGAATAGATACCACGAACACACACCACGATCCAACATTGACAATAGGTAAAATACATCAGCATCACCAAAAGGGTATTGTGAAAATTAAGTTCACCCTTTTCCATGGTGAGATTGATACTGATCTCTAAAATAAAGAGAATATAAGCCAGCACCCATATTATAATAAAATTGCCCGGCAAGGAAATTTTGTCAATGCCCAGTAACCCTAGTACAAAGATAACATCAGATATGATTATCGCTGAAAAAAACAAGAAGGTCTCTACCAAACGATAAACAAGGTCAAGTATTATAGGGCCGGAGGCATGTAACGAAGACAATAGGAACTTGTTGAGCACATAAATATTGCCCTTCACCCAGCGGGTTCTTTGTTTAAGCCATACGCTTAAGGTTTCTGGTTCTTGCTCCCAAGCTACAGCTTTGGGCATAAAAGCGATCTCGTAACCTTGGAAGTAGACACGGATGCTCAGCTCTGTATCTTCGGCTATGGCTTTTGGATCCCACCCCCCTATTTCCTCAAGCAACTTTTTTTGAATAATAAAATTCGTGCCTGGTAATAGACAGAGCCGATGGAGCTTCCATCTTCCCCCTTGAATCATCCATTGAAAGCTCAGTGTCTCTATATTTATAAACTTCGTTAACATACTAGCATTTTTATTGCGGGTTCTAAACTTGCCAATTACGGCCCCATATCGCTCACAGCTCAGTATTTCATAAACCAAATAACGAAGGGACATAACTTCCGGGGTATTGTCGGCATCATAAACAACTATGTATTCTCCTTGGGCCTGCTTTAAGCCCATATTGAGAGCATTAGCTTTGCCTTTTCCCCCAGTTTGATCATCGGTGGTAATAATCTTCAGGTTACGATCTGGATATTGCAATTGTAGATTTTGTAGTATATTACCGGTCTGGTCCTTAGAATTATCGTTGATCACAATAATTTCTAGCTTGTCCCGCGGATAATCTAGTTTTAACATGGCGAGCATCGATCGTTCAATGACCTTTTCTTCATTATGGGCCGGTACCAATATAGACACACAGGGATAATATGGTATCCCTTTTATGATATCTATCTTTCTGGCCATGGTTTCTAAATAAAAGCTATAGCCTGCAAAGGAGCAGCGAACGTTAAATAAAAGCAGCAACCAGATAGCGCCAAGTGAATATAAAAACAGGTAATCTATGGTTTTTATCATGGTCCCATACCTTCGCTTTTAAATAGGTTGTGTTTGCTTTTTTTCCGGGCCCTGAGCAAGATAACAAACAACCGCAAACAAATTACCGTTACCACTATCACCAACAGCCAAACCGTCTTAGTGTAAAACGCCACCAGAGGCGACTCTTCAGTTGGTTCCTGCAAACCAATAACCTTCACAGCACCATTTTGAGAACTAATAACATGTTTTCTCCCCTTAACCCAATTTTCCTCTTGCTTTAAATCCAAGAACTGCACCTGGCGTTGTTTGAGCTCGGCGATTACACTCTTTAACAGAGAAATATCTAGATACGGATGAAAGAAAAAACCGGCCGTGAAATCCCGCACTATCATAACCTTGTCTAATTCCTCCAATAGATGCTGCAAAAATAAGGGATCATCGGGATCCACATAGCCTAAGTTCTCCGGCAAAAGCTGATTATAAAGCGGCGAATTGTAGAGCCGATAGGGGTATACGGTGGTGGTAAAACCCTTATCCGATGTTTGTAGATGGCCCACGATGGTAGAAAAATATTTTTTTAACTGTACATAACCTTCCTGAGATACAGCATAGTGGGGAGCTTCAAATCCTAAGGGGAATATGCCAGCAGCAACACAGTTATTGATCCCTGAATTTATTCGCTCGTCTACCCATACCTTGATATCTACATCTAAAGGACAATCTTTCTTTCCATCCCAAAACTCAAAGCCCTCCCCTGGCATGCTTTTGTGTATCTGATGAGTATAACCGTGCAGGAGAATAGACCCTCCCGCCGCCTGCATGTACTTAATAGCATGCACGAAGCGTTCATTTTCTGCTAGGTAGTAAATTCGGTCCCGCTCACTATCAAAAAAGGCTGGAATTAGAGCAACCATAAAAGGTACATCTTCTGTCGAGAGGTAATCTGCTATTTCATAAAGAGATTCCGGGGACCTTTGGCAGTGTACATCTTCAATCCGGACATATACTTGCGGCTGGGCAGTATGATATTCAGCCAAGAAATCATGAAGAATATCGGCCAGAATATAAAACAGCACTTGTTCATCGGTGCTAAAGCACGATACATACCACAGATCGGAAATACGGCACACATAGGGGTATTCATAGCCACCATCTTCCAGCTGACTAAAAACTTGAACATTAGCACTATTAATACCGAGCCTTTGAAAAAACCGTTCCGTCTTTAAGCTATATTCTTTTCCCTTGTAAGTCACCTTGGTAGGTTGATAAGCCTCACCATCGAACACCACTTCTTCAGAATATTTTCGGTCAATTAAGTGTTCGATACCCCGGCCGATAAAAAGAAGTGGTTTTTGATATGCTACCAAATCAGCTAATAAGGGCTCTCTTAGCTCATGGGCGGCGATACCAATGTAAACCGCTTGATCGTATTTTGCCAGCATCCCTTTTTCGTACGATGAGGCCGCTATTTCATCCACCGTTACCTCAAAATGGTAAAACAGATGAACCACTGATGTCACTTCGTCGCACTTAAAGCCAAAAAAGTTCCGCCGGTCGTAAATAACTAGAATTTTTTTCCGGTGGTTTTTGTCCGTGCTGTGGGCTAACCCTGGAAAAGCTAATAATTGGACCACATAGACGGTTATTACAACCACAGCAACAATCCTCATTTTTTTGCACTTACACATCGTATTGTAGCTCCTGCTCTAGCCTTTGTTTAAACGCCAATACATCATCACTTTTTTTGTCATAGGAAAGAATGCCCATTTTAAAATTAAAGTTTAGCCTTTCCTGTTTTTCACCATCAAAAAGAGTAATATGATCCAGGCTCTTTCTGAGGCGCTCTTTAACCACCTCGGCGCCTTCTTTGTTAGTATTGGGCAGTATAAAAGCAACAGTATCTGCCTCTAGACGATACTTTTTGTCTTCATAGCGCAAAGCCTGCTGTATATTTTTGACCATTAAACGTATAATGTCGTCAGCTTTGTCCCTACCGTACATGGCAACCAACTCGCTAAAATACATTACCTTTACCATGGCAACCGCTAGATCAAAATCATGCCTTTTAGCCCGCCGCATTTCATCATATAAATCCTCATAAAACTTTTGTTTATTGTTGAATCCGGTTAAGCTGTCCACCCGTACTAAATTTTTCACTTCTTGGCGTAAGTCTGTAATAATATCAGAAAATTCATTGGCTAAAACCCCTAGGCGGCCAAAAGTATAGGCCACCACCGGAAAAACTAACAGCCAGAAATAATCCTTGGCCAAAGAAAACTCAAGGTTTCCGCCAAAAATAGCTTTATATAAAATAAGGCTGCCATATATAAACACTAAAAACAAACTAGCCAGCAACCCCACAACCAATTGGGTGGAAAAAGCTAAAATGCCCAGGAAAAAAGTAAGGCACAATAAGACATAATTCTTGGGTGTTACCAAAGCTGGGCTCAGGAAAAAAAGCGACATCAAAATAAACAATTCCATAATTGATAAAATAAAATAACCTTTTGTTTTTTTGTTTAAGTTGTCCATAATAAAAGTCCTCCGCAGCAGCTAACAGCCACCATCTGTGGCTAGTGCTTAATGGTTTGCCGGTAAAGCGCGGACCGCTGCAAAGCTAGCAACGCTTGCAGATTATCAAAGGAGAACACTTCTTTTGTTGTAAGATCGCCAAAGGCCCCATCAAGGGCACTTCCCGGTGCTATAATTTGAAACGAAAGTAGTTTTTCTTTCATGACCTCATATAGATCCTCATCACCAATATTGGCAGCTATCCTGCAGCCTAAAGCATAGTTAGCACTACACTCTAGGTTAGTGGTCGGCTTACCGGAGCCACTATCATACCTATTAAATAAGGCGCCATAGGTAGCTATCTGTTGTCGGATCCATTGTATTGGTGCCTCGGGAACACTATGTACCTCACTTAGATGGAGTATAACTTTTAAGTAATCGATAGTGTTAATTTCCGCTTCTTGGCTATAACTTTTGGTCTCATAGTTGTATTGTTTTCGATATAAAGGAACTGTATCAGAAATAAAGCCGCCGTTTATTACATCCCTGCCTCTTTCGGCCGCTATCTTCCAATCAGCATCGATGCGAGCCATTAAATCCATGGTGTATAAATCAATATACGATAAGTTGATCGTGGAGGCCGCCATTTTTGCCCCAGCATCATAATAATCCACCAGGCCATGGGTTGTATACTCATATTTTTTTGTTTTACGGATTAACTTGTGCGCCAAATCTTTATACTTGTCATCCCGCCACCGATCGTAAGCAAATAGTAGGGAACGAATTATCCTCAAATCATCAATGGCAGCCGAGGCTGCAGTTATATATTCTCCTTGTTTCCCCACCCGCCAAACTATAACCCCATCATCTAGGATCATATTTCTGACTAAATCCATATGTTTATCAAATAGAGTTTTGTCCCCCGCCTGTACAGCATAAAGCATCATCAGCCCTTCGGATTCTGACAGCACTTGGTGTCCAGCGGCCTTATCCCTTATTTCCCCGTGGTCAAGTAGGTTAGTTAAGATACCTATGTTGGAACTCATAGTTGTTTGCAGAAATTTAAGGCACCGCCTTTCCTCCTCTCCGGGAACATAGCTTTCCCACTTAAAACCCATTTCCCAACGTGGTCTTAAGTACGTACGAAGCACAAGAAAACACATAATTGCCCCCAGTAATACCCATATTATTCGTCGGTTCAACACTTGTTGTGCACTTTGCATTCATATCTCCCTAATTTCGTACATATCTAAGCTGGTCCTTATTTTATCATATTTATCCTACTTTTGGGACTGTTTGTTTGCTACTTGTGTTATGATCTCGCACAGGTAAAAAATGTAATACCTGTAAAAGGCAGGGGTAACATGCTATAATTATTGAACAACACCTGTATTGGGCAAAGGGGATCAGCAAAAATGAATATGGGGCTGCTACTTAAAGAAGGCGATCAAAGAAAGCTTTCTATCATAAGCTTCTCCCTGTTTTCAGCTTGGCTGTTGTCTTTTCCCTTTGAAGGCCAGGTTTTATATGCTTTGGTGAAAAAGGCTAACATCGACGAAACAACCCTGGTGCTAACAGCCATCTGTTCTCATTTTGTAGGGTTGGTTGTCACTGGTTTTTGGGTAAAAAGGCAAGACACGGCTAGAATAACGATGATTGCCTCATCGGTTGTATGTTTAGCAGGAAGCCTTGTTTTCTTTCTCCCCTTTTCAGCTCTGTGGTATATAGCCATTGCCGCCATGGCTTTGTTTGCTGGTCTTTTTATAGCCAGTTGGGGATTTTATTTCAAAACATATTCCCGACCCGAACAACGTTTGCAAACTGCAGCCGACGTCCTTATTTATTCCAATATTGGTATGATTGTTATT